>JAGPIQ010000025.1 GCA_018054895.1 Lutibacter sp.
TATTGTATTGTGAAAGTGTTGAAAGAGCTAGCACTACTGTTTACATTAGCACTCCTCCTCCTGCCCCGACTGCTAACAGTGATCAAAATTTTTGCGCAATTGACAATCCTACTGTCGCAGATCTAAAACCTAACGAAACTAATATTAAATGGTATACTTCTGAAAATGAGACAATCTCACTTGATTCAAAGGATGCATTAATTGACGGTAAACATTATTGGGGAACACAAACAAATGATGCTGGTTGTGAAAGTGAAACTAGACTTGAAGTAACCGTTTCTATAACCACTGTAGAACCTCCAACAACCAATGAAAGCATACAAGAATTTTGTATAACTGATAATGCAACTGTTGCCGATTTAAGCCCTAATGAAGACAATATTAAATGGTATGCAAATGAAACTGACACGGATCCTTTAGACTCTTCAGTAGCTTTAGAGGACAATACAGATTATTATGCCTCACAAACAAATTCCGAAAACTGTGAAAGTATAACTAGACTTAAAGTAACCGTATCTATACTTTCTGTAGAACCTCCAACAACCAACGAAAGCGAACAAAAATTTTGTATAACTGATAATGCTCTTGTACGTGATTTAAAGCCTGACGGAACAAATATTAAATGGTATATCAGTGAAACTGACACAGATCCTTTAGACTCTTTAGTAACTTTAGAGGACGATACCGATTATTGGGCTACGCAAATAAATGATGCTGGCTGCGAAAGTGAAACTAGACTTAAAGTAACCGTTTCTATAACGACTGTAGAACCTCCAGAAACCACCGAAAGCACACAAAATTTTTGTATAATTGACAATCCTACTGTAGGTCATTTAAAGCCTGAAGGAACCAATATTAAATGGTATATCAG
Organism: Lutibacter sp.; assembly: GCA_018054895.1. GTDB lineage: Bacteria > Bacteroidota > Bacteroidia > Flavobacteriales > Flavobacteriaceae > Lutibacter. The sequence continues at coordinate 872 of JAGPIQ010000025.1, forward strand.
TGAAACTGACACGGAACCTTTAGACTCTTCAGTAGCTTTAATGCACAATACAGATTATTGGGCTACACAAACAAATGATGCTGGTTGTGAAAGTGAAACTAAACTTAAAGTAACCGTTTTTATAACAACTGTAGAACCTCCAACAACCGATGAAAGCACACAAAATTTTTGCGCAATTGACAATCCTACTGTCACAGATCTAAAGCCTAACGAAACTAATATTAAATGGTATGCAAATGAAGCTGACACTGAGTCTCTTTATCCAACGGTAGAATTAATTGACGGTAAACATTATTGGGCTACACAAACAAATGGTGCTGGTTGTGAAAGTGAAACCAGACTTGAAGTAACCGTTTCTATAACCACTGTAGAACCTCCAACAACTGATGAAAGCATACAAAAATTCTGTATAACTGACAATGCTCTTGTAGGTGATTTAAAGCCTAATGAAGACAATATTAAATGGTATGCAAATGAAAATGACACAACTTCTCTTCCTACAAAGGATGCCTTAAAAGACAATACAGATTATTATGCCACACAAACAAATACTGAAAACTGCGAAAGTATAACTAGACTTAAAGTAACCGTTTCTATACTTTCTGTAGAACCTCCAACAACCAACGAAAGCGAACAAAAATTTTGTATAACTGATAATGCTCTTGTACGTGATTTAAAGCCTGACGGAACCAATATTAAATGGTATGCAAATGAAACTGACACAACTGCTCTTTATACAACTGATGCTTTAATAGACGATACCGATTATTGGGCTACGCAAATAAATGATGCTGGCTGCGAAAGTGAAACTAGACTTAAAGTGACCGTTTCTATACTTCCTATTGAACCTACTGCCACTGCTGAAAGCACACAAGTTTTTTGCGTAAATGACAATCCAACTGTTGCAAATTTAGTAGCTTCAGGAACATTAATTAATTGGTACGCAACTAAAAATGACACGGAGCCTTTAAGCCCTTCAGTATCTTTAATTGACGAAGAAGATTATTGGGCGGCTCAAACAAATGCTGCTAACTGTGAAAGTGAGACGAAAGTTCAAGTAAAAGTTTCAATTTTACCCGTGCAACCTGCTACAATAGTTAACTCTACTCAAGTATTTTGTGTGAATGATAATGCAACAGTCAAAGATTTAGAGGCTGAAGGACTTGATATTAAATGGTATGATAATGAAGATGACACAATTCCTTTAACCGATTCAACAGTTTTAAAGCATGATGAAGAGTATTGGGCAACACAATCAAATTCGGAAAAGTGTGAAAGCGCAACTAAAATTAAAGTAACTGTTTCCATACTTCAAGCGCAAACTCCCACAGCGACCAACAGCATTCAAGTTTTTTGTAAAAATAACAATCCGACTGTTAGAGATTTAAAGGCTGAAGGAACCAATATTAAGTGGTACGCAAATAAAACTGACACGAATCCACTTTCTCAAAATGATTCATTAATTAATGAAAAATATTATTTTGCCACACAAACAAATGGGATAGACTGTGAAAGTGAAACTAGATTGAGAGTGAAAGTTTCTATACTTTCTGTAGATCCTCCAGAAACTACAAACAATGCTCCTATTTTTTGTATATATAGCAATCCTAAATTAAATGATTTAGAAATTACTGGAGAGAGAATAAAATGGTATGCTACAGAAGATGGTACGACACCTTTAAGTTCATCAACAGTTTTAATAAATAATACAGATTATTGGGCAACGCAAACAAATGATAATGGCTGCGAAAGTATTTCTCGATTGAGAATGACTCCTGTTTTAACTGCGACTCTACCTTCAATTATACATCAAGAAACGGTATCGTTTTGCGAAATTGAGAACGCAACCGTAAAAGAATTAAATTCAGATAGTTCAACCACAATTTGGTATGAATCTGAATTTTCAACAACACCTTTAAATTTAACAACTAAATTAATTAATGGAGAAGATTATTGGAGTCAAGAGATAGAAACTATTAATAATTGCGAACAAGCTACAAAAATTCAAAAAACAGTACATATTATAAAAGTTGATCCTCCAACAACTACAAATCCAACCCCTGTTTTTTGTGTGAATGACAATGCAACGGTGGCAGATTTATCAGCTACTGGAACAAACATTAAATGGTATGCCACTGAAAATGACACAACTCCTCTACCTACAACTGATACTTTAATTAACAATACAGATTATTGGGCAACACAAACAAATGATAATTGTGAAAGTACAACTAGACTGAAAGTAACTATTACAATTCAGCAAATTTCAGCACCAACAACGCCAACCAATTCTTTTTCATTTTGCAAAGCGGACAGTCCTACATTGGAAGATATTAGTTTAAATGAAGAAAATATACAATGGTACGCTTCAGAAAATAGTCAGACTCCATTACCTATAACCGATAAATTAACTGATGGAAACAGTTATTGGGCCGCCAACATTGACCCAATTACCTTATGTGAAAGTTCAAAAAGAATTGAAATAAAAACAATTATTAATGATACCGAAAAAGCTAAAACACCAAAAAGTACTCAAATTTTTTGCGCTACTTCGGACCCAACAATTGAAAACATTGAGGTTGAAGGTAAAAATATAACTTGGTATCTTTCAAAAAATTCAAAAGATCCATTATCAAAAATGCTTCTTTTAGAGCATAATACCACTTATTGGGCAACTCAAAAAGATACAATTACAGGGTGTGAAAGTTCAGAAAGACTAGATATTATGGTGTTATTACAAAACCCTATCGACATTGAGATTAATGAAAGAGGAAATCAGTTTTGTAAAACAAACCTACCTACCATTTTTGATTTAACTCAAAACATTTCATCAAAAAATAAAGAAAACATTGTTTGGTATAATTCATTCCCAAATGGAAATGAATTAGATCCATCAGAACTTTTAATTCATGGCGCTACCTATTTTGCTTTAGACCCATCGGACATTTGCAACTTAAACAATCCTTTAGATGTTAAAGTAGATTTAACCTATTGTGAAACTTCTGGAGTTAAATATTATGATGGTTTTTCACCAAATGGCGATGGAATTAACGATTCATATACCATTACTAACTTACGAGATTTATACCCTAATTTTAATGTTGAATTTTATAATCGTTGGGGAAAAATTTTGTACATTTCCAATGCCTCAAACCCCGATTGGAATGGAAAAAACAACGGAAATGGTGAATTAGCACCTGAAGGTATTTATTATTTCATCATTTATTTTAACAACGGCACTGAAAAACCCGTACAGAATACGTTGTATTTAAGCAAGTAGTACTATATGAAAAAAATAATTTTACATGCGCTATTACTTTTAATTCCGCTGTTTATAAGGGCGCAACAAGATGCACAGTACACCCAATACATGTACAATATGAGTATTGTAAATCCTGCATATACAACTGGAAATTTAGATGCCTTTTCAGCAGGAATTTTACATAGATCGCAATGGAGTGGCGTTGTTGGAGCTCCACGTACTTCAACATTATTTTTACATGCTCCTATAACCTCAACTGTTGAAACTGGCTTATCCATTATTAATGATAACATTGGAAATATTGTAAAAGAAAACAACATTTTTGGAGATTTTGCCTATAAGCTAGACTTAGAAGAAAACGGTTTTTTTTCGTTCGGAGTCAAAACTGGAGTTACTTTTTTTGATGTCAATTTCAATAATCTAAATTTAGAATCTGGAGAAATATTTACAGATCCTAATTTTACCGAAAGTATTAATCGAACATTTTTTAATTTCGGTTTTGGAATGTTTTATAATACCGAACATTTTTATTTTGGAGCATCACTTCCTAACGTTTTAAAATCGCGTCATGGAAGCATTACCAAAGGTAAATACAGAGGAACCGAGGAAATACATCTTTTTCTTACAAGTGGTTATGTTTTTGAAATAAACGATCAACTGAAGCTAAAACCTGCCTCTATGTTAAAAGCGGTAAAAGGTTTTCCAATAACAGTAGATGCCACTTTAAATATATTATATAATAATACCGTAGAGTTTGGAGTTGGTTATCGGTTTGACGACTCTTTTAGTGGCTTAATAAATTTTGCTATTTCTCCACAACTTAGAATTGGGTACGCCTATGATCACTCTATTTCAAATATAGGAGAATTTAATTCTGGTTCTCATGAAATTCTGTTACTCATAGATCTTATAACCAAAAAATATACTGGTTATAGAAAATCACCACGATTTTTCTAAAAATCACTAAAATAAAAATCACCTAACCACCTATTTACAGTTACTTTAGATGTTCTAACACTTCTAATTTAAATACTTTTTATGTTTCAATCAAATGAAACTAAACACCATTAATAATTTAATTTTACTTATTTTTTTGGACTGAAGCCCCCAAAAGCAAAACCACTAAAAGCCGACAGATTTCTGTCGTTTTTTTTATATAAGTCAAAATCACTTTTAGTTTAAACAATTTAGGCATCAAATTTGTTAACTTTATAAAAAATTTATTCTTTATGAAAAAAGTTGCCCTTGTTTTTTTAGCTCTATTATTTTCTACATTGTCAAATGCTCAAAATTTTGAAAAATTATGGGATGAAGTTGAACGATTTGAAATTAAAAATTTACCAAAATCGGCTCTACAAATTGTTGAAACCATTTACACAAAAGCTAAAAAGGAAAACAACTCTAATGAAATTATAAAATCGCTAATTTACAAGTCTAAATTTGCGCTTACCTTAGAAGAAAACGCGCAACTTTCTATCATCAATAATTTCAAAAAAGAGATTTCAGAAAATAGTTTTCCAACAAAAAACATTTTAGAAAGTGTATTAGCTGACTTGTACTTACAGTACTTTCAACAAAACAGATGGAAATTTTATAACAGAACAAACACAGCAGAAAAAGTTGACGTAGCAGATTTTAGAACATGGGATTTACAAACTCTTTTTGAAGAAATTCAACTACATTATAACAATTCCTTAAACAACAGTTTAGAAGCGCAATTAACCAACTTAACCAATTTTGATAGCTTGTTGAATTTAGGTGCAAACTCTAAAACTTTCAGACCAACACTTTATGATTTTTTAGCTAATCGAGCGTTGGATTTTTATAAAGATGAAGAACAAAATTTAACAAGACCAGCCTACAAATTTGAAATTAGCAATCCTATTTTATTAAAAAATAATACTGAGTTTACTTCTGAAATAATTACATCAAAAGACAGTATATCCAATCATTTACAGGCTTTAAAAATTTATAGAAACCTTACATTGTTTCATTTAAAAGACACAAATCCCACTGCGCTTATCAATTTAACATTAGAACGCTTGGATTTTGTAAAAAATAATGCTGTTTTTCAAGACAAAAACGATATTTATTTAACGACACTTCAACAATTAAAAAATGAATTTCAAAAAAATGAAGCGTCTACAGAAATTGATTTTGAAATAGCTACATTGTACAATGAAGCTGCTAATTTATACCAACCAAAAACGGAAACTGTCAATCAATTTAAACGAAAAGAAGCTTTGGGAATTTGTGAAAAAGCTATTCAAAAATTCCCTAAATCTAGCGGCGCAAAAAAATGTGAAAATTTAAAAAATCAAATACTTCATAAAAATATTGCAATTACTACGGAAAAGCACTTGCCAATTTCAACAAATGGACGCTTGTTGATAACCTATAAAAATATTGAAAAAGTTTTTATAACAGCTTTTGAAATAAGTGATAATGAACAAGATAAATTCAATAAAATTTACAATGATTCTACAAGGGTTGCATTTATAAAAAATTTAAAACCCATTAAAAAGTGGCAAGCGACTCTAAAAAACGAAGGCGATTTTCAAGAACATAGTACCGAAGTTTTAATTCCTGCTTTAAACCAAGGGAATTATTTAGTAGTTGCAACTACTGAAAACGAAGGTGTTTCAGCAGGAAAAACGTACGCTTACAGTCTTACACAAATAACAAATTTAGTGATGATTGAAAACAATTCAAACGGTAATTATTTATACCAAGTTGTTAACAGAAACAACGGAAAACCTATTGAAGGTGCACTAGTAAATTTAAAAAATTATGATACTGGAAGATATAATTCACCTATCAACAAAAATTTTAAAACAGATAAAAATGGTGAATTCTCGTATAAAACCAATAAAACACATCGAAATATAATTGCCACTGTAAAATACGGTGAAGATGCTGCCTCTTTTGGAAATTATTATATACAAGAAGAGCGTTCAAGAAATACGATTGATGATCGAATAACCGTAAAATCATTTATTTTTACAGATAGAAGTATTTACAGACCAGGACAAACCGTTTATTTTAAAGGAATTTTCTTAAAAAAACAAGGTGAAACTACGGAAGTTTTAACGGAGGAATATGTTGAAATTTCACTAAACAATCCGAATGGTGAATTGGTAAAAAAATACGATTTAAAACTGAATGAATTTGGTGCTGTTTCTGGTGAATTTATCTTACCAACAACTGGTTTAACAGGCTCGTATATAATTACAACAAACAAAAGTTCGCAACATAGCAGTAGCTTTTACAATTCTCGAAATTTAAATTTCAACTACTCCAACAACACCATTTCTGTAGAAGAATATAAGCGTCCAAAATTTGAAACTTCCTTTAAACCTGTAACCGAAACTTTTAAATTAAACGATAGCGTTACAGTTACTGGAAATGCAACTGCCTTTGCCGGAAGCACCATTAGCAATGCAAAAGTAGTGTACCGCGTAAAAAGAACAGCTATTTTTCCACGTTGGTATGGTTGGGGAAGATCTAATTTTTATAGATCCGAAGAGCTAGAAATTACCAATGGAGAAACGACAACAAACAATGATGGTAGTTATAAAATTACCTTTAAAGCCATCCCCGATTTAAAAGTTTCAAAAGAAAGTTTACCAACTTTTAATTACACAATTTCTGCGGATGTAACGGACATTAATGGAGAAACCAGAAGTACAGAAACAACCGTAAAAGTTGGGTATCATACCTTGGAAGCTTCTATTGCTATTGCTTCAAAAATTGATAAAGCGGCAAAAGAAAATTCATTTTCCATAAACACTACTAATTTAAATAATGAATTTGTTCCAACAAAAGGAACGCTGAAAATTTACAAATTAAAGTCACCTAAAAATCCGTTAAGAAACAGACCTTGGGAGGCACCCGATTATCAAAATTTTACGAAAGTTGAATTTGAAAAACTATTTCCACACGATCCCTATACAAGTGATGAAAATACGGTCGCTAATTGGGACTTAGGCGAAGTGGTTTTTGAAAAAAACTTCAATACTGAATCTTCAAAAAAAATAGAATTAGACAACTTAAAAAAATGGACATCAGGTAATTACAAAATAATTTTAGAAAGCAAGGACAACTTCAACCAAAACGTAAAAGACGAACAACTTTTTGAGCTTTTTGGTGAAAATGAAAAAACAATTGCAGATAATAAATTGTTTATCATTACAACCGACAAAGATGCTTACAAACCAACTGATTTTGTGAATGTTTCCGTTAGTTCCGCTTCAAAAGACTTGACTGTTATGGTTTCTATTGAAAAACAACGCGTCATCGTTTCATCACATTATATTCATTTAAGCAATGAAACAAAAATCGTTAAAATCCCAGTAAATACTGATGATTTAGGTGGTTTCGCCATAAAATATCACTTTGTAAATTACAATAGTTTTCAGAATGGTGTATTGCCAATTTCAGTGCCCTACCCAGACACCAAATTACAAATTGAAACACTTACTTTTAGAGATAAATTACAACCTGGAAGTGAGCAAACTTGGAGTTTTAAAATTACTGGAAAAGACAATGAAAAAATTGCTTCGGAAGTTTTAGCCTCAATGTACGATGCTTCTTTAGATGAATTTAAATCGCATAACTGGCAATTTAATCCAATTCAACGACCAATTTATTACTCATATCAAAATACGAATGCCAATAACAGCTTTGGTAATATCAATTTTATAGTTAACAACCAAAACAATTACAACTATAACTCAACTTCACAAAGTTATGATGCGTTGAACTGGTTTGGGTTTAGTTTCAATAATAATTATTGGGAGAAACAACAATACTTAACAAGTATTAGAAAGCCTATAAACCTTGAAAACCACTATGATGCAACAAAAGAAGTTGGCTTTATTTACGGAACGGTGTACGATTCGGACAATTTACCATTACCTGGTGTTACCATTTTGGTGAAAGGAACAACAAAAGGTGCACAAACCGATTTTGATGGAAATTATACTATAAAAGCAACCAAAGGAGATAAACTTGTGTTTAGCTTTATTGGTATGAATACTACTGAAATTAAGATTGATAAAAATAATATTATTTCAATACAATTAACGGAAAGTGGTGCTGCTTTAGATGAAGTTGTTGTTGTTGGTTATGGCAAAATGAAAAGATCAGCAATGGTAGGAGCAGTACCAGGAGTTGAAATGGAAATGAAGGCAGAAGCTGATGATGTCCTAATTCGTGGAGCAAATTCTACTGATGCAACTCAAAAACCACTATATATTGTTGATGGTGTTATTTTTGAAGAAGATCCAAATTTAAACGCTGATGAAATTATATCCATAGACGTTTTAAAAGACGCTGCTTCAACAGCTATTTACGGTGCTAAAGGAGCTAACGGCGTTATTATAATTACCACAAAAAATGGTACTAAAAACGAATTGGATACTGTTAAAGCTAGAACAAACTTTCAGGAAACAGCTTTTTTCTATCCACATTTAACAACTGATAAAAATGGAGAAATCAGTTTTAATTTTACAATGCCAGAAGCTTTAACGCGTTGGAAATTACAATTATTGGCACATACCAAAACGGCGAATTCGGCAGTAAAATCGTTAACTACAGTCACTCAAAAAGAGTTGATGGTATTGCCAAATCCACCACGTTTTTTACGTGAAGGTGATGAAATTATATTTTCGAGTAAAATTTCAAATCTTTCTGATAAAAAACTAAACGGTGTTGCTCAATTAGTTTTAACAGATGCTATTTCTGGTAAAGAAATCAATCATTTAATTGAAAACAGTACTACTTCGACTCAAAATTTTGAAGTCGATAAAAAAGGAAATACCAATGTGAGTTGGAAATTAAATATCCCGAAAGGTTTACAAGCTGTACACTATAAAATTGTTGCAAAAGCAGGTGAATTTAGCGATGGTGAACAAAATGCGCTGCCCGTTTTATCTAACAGAATGTTGGTTACAGAAACTTTGCCTATGTGGGTGAGAAGCAACCAAACAAAAACGTTTAGTTTGGATAAGCTAAATAGCAATACTTCCACTACACTTAGCAACCATAAATTAACGTTGGAAATTACATCCAACCCAGCTTGGTATGCGGTACAAAGTTTACCGTATTTAATGGAATATCCGTATGAATGTGCCGAGCAAACCTTTGCAAGATATTACTCAAACACGTTGGCTAGTCATATTTTAAATTCAAATCCACGAATTAAAGAAGTCTTTAATCAATGGCAAACAAGTGATGCCTTGGTTTCCAACTTAGAAAAAAACGAGGAATTAAAATCGATGATTATTCAGGAAACTCCTTGGCTGCGTGATGCACAAAGTGAAACCGAACAGAAAAAACGAATTGCCTTATTATTCGACCTAAATAAGTTGAATAACGAAAAGGAAACTGCCATAAAAAAATTAGAAGAAATGCAATTTAGCAATGGAGGTTTTCCTTGGTTTAAAGGTAGCCAATATCCAAACCGATATATTACGCAACATATTGCTACAGGTTTTGGACATTTACAACAACTAAAAGTCGACTTAAATTCAGAAGAAAAAATTCAGAATATTCAACGGAAAGTGGTACAGTTTTTAGATGATGAAATTGAAGACGACTATAAAAAACTACTTTTTGAAGCAAAAAAAATACGAGAAAAAGCAAAAACTACAGCGCAAGGTTTAAAAGATGAAGCTGCTTATTTGGCTCAAAATCATTTAGGGCATATTCAATTGCAATATTTATATATGCGTAGTTTTTACAAAACCCTGAAAATTGATAAAAACCTGCAAACTGCTATTGATTATTACACCAACCAATCGGCTAACTTTTGGAAAGATAATAATTTGTATGCAAAAGGATTAATTGCTTTAATTCAGCATAGAAAAGGAAACAAAATTTTAACTACAGCTATTTTAAAATCGTTAAAAGAAAATAGCATTGTTAGTGAAGAATTAGGAATGTATTGGAAAGAAAACACAGCTAGTTGGTATTGGTATCAAGCACCTATTGAAACGCAAGCTTTATTAATTGAAGTATTTTCGGAAATAGAAAATGATATTGCAACGGTTTATGAATTGAAAATTTGGTTGTTGAAAAACAAGCAAACAAATAGCTGGAAAACTACCAAAGAAACTACGGAAGCCGTATATGCTTTGTTATTACAAGGAAGCGATTGGTTGGCAGTGAATGAAACTATTGATGTTACAGTCGGCGGTCAAAAAATTGAACCTTCGAAGCTGGAAAATGTAAAAATTGAAGCTGGAACGGGTTATTATAAAACTTCTTGGAACGGAACTGAAATTAAACCTGGAATGGGAACAGTTACCATAGCCAAGAAGGACAAAGGTATTGCTTGGGGAAGTTTGTATTGGCAATATTTTGAAGATTTAGATAAAATAACCTCCGCAGAAACACCTTTAAAATTATCTAAAAAATTATTTTTGAAAACCAATGCTGATACCGGCAAAAAATTGACTGAAATTAAAGAAACTTCTTCTTTAAAATTAGGTGATTTAATTACTGTTAGAATAGAATTAAAAGTTGATAGACAAATGGAATTTGTACATATGAAAGATATGAGAGCAAGTGGTTTGGAACCTATAAATGTGCTTTCTAGCTACAAATATCAAGATGGTTTAGGGTATTATGAAAGTACTAAAGATGCTTCCACCAATTTCTTTTTTGACTATTTACAAAAAGGAGTCTATGTTTTTGAATATGATTTACGTGTAAATAATGCGGGTAATTTCAGCAACGGAATTACAACCATTCAGAGTATGTATGCGCCTGAATTTAGCAGCCATAGTGAGGGAGTGAGATTGAAAATTGGAGAGTAGATAATTAGTATTGAGAATTTAGATCCCAGTATTTAGATTTGATTTACTCTTCCGTGATTTCACATTGATACAACTCCCTCCTTGAGGAGGGCAGGGAGGTGTTTTTTTTTCAGAATTAACACTCTAATCATATGAGTTTTATAAGACCTAACAGATTTAAAAAACCTGTTAGGTCTTTATTCTAAAAACAGTTACAAAATTTTGAATTAATAGTCGTTATTTTTTTATCAACTCTTAAAAATTTATGCTTAATTTTGAAAGAAAACCAATGAAAACTATTTTAAAGTTAAGTTTCTTTTATTCTTTTGTTTTTCTATTTCTAATTGGCTGTAGCAAAGACGATGACGATTTAGACAATTCCTTAAACACTTTTTACAAAAACGCTTACAAATTACTAACAATAAACAACTTAGCAGGAACTTGGTCTATATATTCTATAACTTACGATGGACAAATAGGTGAAGTCCCAAACAATTATCAATCGTGTTCAAGAGATTTTTTTACATTTTCTACGGAAAATACTTTTTCAGAATACATATTTCAAGACAGTAATTGTAATTTCGCAAACAATAATTATTCTGTCCGTATTTCTAATGGTGTAATTAGATTAAGCAATGGCGTAAATTATGATGAATGGGTTGTTACTTCTATTTCAGAAAACCAACTTGTTTTTAAAGCAAAATTTGATGTAGATAATGATGGTACTTCGGAAGTAATAGCCTTTACTGCAAAAAAATATCAACCTTTAGAAACCGATTTATATACAAGTTCTTTCAATTACGATCACAATTTCCCCAATCAAATGCGTTTAGTTTGGGATGCATATAAAGGGTTTCAAACTTTTGAAAAATACGAAATTTACAGAACAATTACTTGTAATAAGTCTGATGCTGAATTAATTGCAACAATTACCGATGCTAAAACCACCTTTTTTATTGATGAATTTCCAAAACCTACTAAAAACAGCTGTTATTATTTAAAATTGTACACAAATAAAGGCTTACTTGGTGAAAGTTATTTAGTAAGTATTTCCACTAACAATATACAATTAGCAGAAGTTACCTTGGCGCAACCTATTGCGAATGCTAATTCCATTTCGCTTAATTGGACAAAATATACTGGTTTTTATTTTTCTCATTATGAAATTTTAATGAACAATTTTGAAATTGGTATTATTGGCTATGGAGACCAAACATCCGTTGTAGCGGAAATACGTGATATTGAAATGACTTCATTTGAACAAAAAGACATTCCCAACTTCAACAACCCAACCTATTATGTAATTGTGCATGATATTTTTGGGAATAAAAACTACCTAAATTCAACCAACGGAAAACAAACTAACATTAAAAATAAAAAGATAATTGATATTAAAAACGTTCAATTGTTCACGCCAGACAAAACTTCTTCTGCTGTTTTTTTACTTGGAAGCACCGAAAATTATCAAGAAACAAAACTTTTAAAATACAACTATTCAACAAAAACTATTGAAGCCAAATCCGCAAAAACTGGAATTTCTAATAGTCGTAACATAAAACTTACAACATCAGCAACTGGCGAAGAACTGTTTATAGGAGAATCTTTTAATACCATCAGTATTTTTAAAACTGGTGATTTAGAGTATAAATACGATTTAAAGTTTAATGAAATAAATTTAATGTATGATTTTGAAGAACTTCCAAACAATATTTGGGTGCTTATTGATCGGGAATATTTGTACACCTATAAAAGAAATTTCACCACTGTTGAACTGATTTCAAAAGAGAGACATTTTTTAACAACTCAATATAATTACAGCTACCACCTGATAAAAGGAAAAAACAATTCGGTATTCGTTGGTCATTATGAAGAGCCAACTTGTTTTTCATTTTCCATTGATGCAAATGGAACAATCAGCAATAAAACAGTTATAAACGTTCCTATAAAATCTAAGGACGATTTAAAAACCGTTTATAATTCCACTCAAAATACACTCGTTAATTTGTTAGAAAACAAGGTGTATTCCGTTGCGAATCAAAGTTTGTTATATTCCTATGAAAGTCCTTACTACTCTTCCATTTTAAATACGCAAGGCACTACTATTTATGGAACTAATAATGATGCTAGCTGGAGTATTAACGAAAATTCTTTACACAAAAAAGAAGTTATAAAAACGAAACTTTCGCCTTTGTCAACTTCAAAAATAGCAACGGACGGTTATTCACATTTTATTTTTGAAAATTATAAGGGACAAATCATCAGTATTTCATCAGGATTAAAAAGGACGAATTTATATTATGGTGCACCCAATAGTACCCGAGATATTTTTATTGAAATTTTAGAATAACCTTTCAATCTACATTTCTTATACTATCTTTGCAAAAAACGATAACAATGGATTTAAATCTGATTCCGAAAATTAAATATACCAACAGTGGTAATTTCTTTTTATTAGCTGGACCTTGCGCTATTGAAGGCGAAGAAATGGCATTACGTATTGCTGAACAAATAAAAATTGTGACTGATAAATTAGAAATCCCTTGGGTTTTTAAGGGTAGTTTTAAAAAAGCAAACCGTAGTAGAATTGATAGCTTTTCAGGAATTGGAGATGAAAAAGCATTGAAAATATTAAGAAAAGTTTCTGAAACTTTTGGTGTTCCAACCGTTACTGATATTCATACAAATGAAGATGCTGCAATGGCTGCAGAATATGTAGATGTATTACAAATTCCTGCTTTTTTAGTGCGCCAAACCGATTTAGTTGTAGCTGCTGCAAACACTGGTAAAGTGGTTAATTTGAAAAAAGGACAATTTATGAGTCCGGGAGCAATGAAACACGCTGTTCAAAAAGTGAAGGATTGTAACAACGACAAAGTTTGGATTACCGACCGTGGAACGATGTTCGGTTACCAAGATATGATTGTAGATTTTAGAGGAATTCCTGAAATGCAAAAATTCGCTCCAACTGTTTTGGATATAACGCATTCTTTACAACAACCAAATCAAGAAAGTGGTGTTACTGGCGGAAAACCAGAATTAATTGAAACCATTGCCAAAGCTGGTATAGCTGTTGGTGTTGATGGTTTATTTTTAGAAACGCATTTCGACCCAAAAAACGCAAAAAGCGATGGTGCAAATATGCTTGATATCCAATATTTAGAACAATTATTAACGCGTTTAGTGGCTATTAGAAAAACGATTAATAGTTTTTAAAACAAATTATTTTTATAAAAAAAACACCTGTACAATTTAATTTGTACAGGTGTTTTTTATTGAATTAACTTCATTATTTTTTGGATATAAATACTTTGATGGGTTAGCGCAAGCACAATGTCATTAAGTTAAGGTAAAAATGTCTCGAATTTGTTATTCCGACGAAGGAGGAATCTCATTAGTTGCTCACTGTAGTTGCTCTCGTTATGTGATTTCTCCTTCGTCGAAATGACAAAAAACCTGCTCCACAAAGTCACAGCTCCACAAAGTCTCCCGACTTTGTGGAAATTCTAACACTATGCCTCAAAGTCTCCCGACTTTGAGGAGCGGGATTACATCGCGTTTAACCATTCTAGGTTACGTTTATTCATAGCCTCTTGAGAAATAAGTTTTCCTGTTTTTATATCCTGCTCGCTCAATTCTAACATTGTTTTTTGTTCATCATTCAATTGAACAATTTCAGATTCAGCTTTGGTAATAGTTTTAAACACATTCTCATTTTATCGGTTTATAATTCGATTTTATTTTCTAACGATTTCAATAAAGAATCCGTATTATATGGTACTTTTCCTGAAGGTACAACTTTACTTGAACTTGCTAAATGAGTATCCTGATCGTCAAAGAAAATATGTGCCCCAAATGCTTTTAAAACTTTGTCCTTTGATAATCCTCCTAAAAAATATGCTTCATCAACATAAACTCCCCAATTCCTTAAAGTTCTTATTACTCTCATATGAGAGGGTGCATTTCGTGCCGTAACTATTGCGATTCTTAAAGGAGATAATTCTATTCGAGTTGGAAAGTACTCTTGAATTTTAGAAAGTTTAATTAATAATTTAGCAAATGGACCTTCTTTCAAAGGATCATTTTCGTGTTCAGACTCATACTTGTGAAATGCATCCATTCCTTCTTGTTTATATCTTAATTCTGATTCATCAGAGAATAATACTGCATCCGCATCAAATGCTATTTTTACTCGACTATCATTTGAATCAAATTTTTCAGGCGGAGCATAAATTGTTGCGGCCGCACAAACTTTTGAGTCAATAACTATCTGAACATCTTTTTCATCTTTTGAAAGAAATAAGTCAATATCGAATGCATCAATATAAGGTGATAATGGTTCTCCTCCAGATAATGCCACTCTAGTAATATCTAACTTATGCTTTTTTATAGAATTTAGCATTCTAACACCCGTTTCTGGACTATTTCTTGACATTACGATAACTTCCACAATTCTTTTATCTGCCTGATTATTCAATTCAAGAAGACTTTTTACTAAATAAAAAGCAGTACCAGGTTTTAAAGGTTCATCTTCATTCTCTTGTTGGAATTTTCTATACTCTTCAATTCCTTTTTTATCAAAAACTTCATTCCCCTTCTCTAAATCAAATAAAGCTCGAGAGGAAACTCCTATGACTAATATTTCTGAAAAATTCATAGATTTATTTTTTCATATTAATGCAAAACCCCTTACAAACAAATATTTATAAGGGGTTATTTTTTTATTCTTTACTGGAGATTATCCACATTTAGTTTGTCCGCAGCTTTTACATTTTAGACAACCTTCTTCATAAATTAAACCTTCTGGATCTCCACATTCAGGACATTTTTTATCCGCAGCCTGTGTACCATCTTCAACAAATTGCTTTAATGTACGTGCAATACCATTTTTCCAAGTATTGATATTTTCATCATACATATTTAAATTATTTACCAAATCAACTACATACGGTATTGGCATTCCGTGACGTAACACACCCGAAATCAATTTAGCATAGTTCCAATATTCTTTATCAAAAGTACGTGATAAACCTTCCATAGTTACTTTATACCCTTGTTTATCAGCAAATTGAAAATCGTATCGTGTATTTCCTTGTTCATCTTTATTTTTAATTACCCAACCTTCTTCTAACCAAGCAGGTAATAAAAATGCATCTTCTAATTTCCCTGTAAATATTTCATAAGGGCGGTTATTTATAATACCAACAACTGCAACCCACTTATCATAATCATTTTGAAAACGGACTACTTTTGCACTAATTTTCTTTGGCCTTTTCGGAAAAATTGTTTCAGCAAAACACTCGCTATTTTTCTTTTCCTTTTTATCATCTTGTGCTACTAAAATTCCACTTCTAGAGCCATCTCTATAAACAGTTATTCCTTTTAACCCTTGTTTCCACGATTCAATATAAATATCACCCACTAAATCTACAGAAACATCTGATGCTAAATTAATAGTAGAGCTAATTGAATGTGTTGTGTATTTTTGAACCAACGCTTGCATTTCAATACGTTTCATCCAATCAATTTCTGGAGCAGTTGCCCCAGCATATGGACTTTTTGTAATGTCAGTTTCACCCGTTACTTCCATCCATTCTTTTAATTTCCCATGGTAAACATCAAATTCTTCAAAAGCGTCACCCATATCATCTACATAGGCAATTTTAGCATTTGCATCATCTTGATTTACTTTTCTTCTACGTTTATACGCCAATAAAAATACAGGTTCAATACCTGATGAAGTTTGAGCCAACATACTTAATGTACCTGTTGGAGCTACGGTACTTATTGAAATATTTCTTCTACCATATTTCATCATACGCTCATACACATCTGGAAATTCTTTTTCAACCATTTGAATAAATTCCGAGAAATTTTCAATTTCTGGATTGAAAACTTCAAATTTTCCACGTGTAATTGCCATATCAATACTACTATCAAATTCTCCACGGAATTTGGTTTTCATAATTTCATCAACAACATCCAAGGATTCTTGTGTATCGAATTTTTTACCCAAAGCGGCCATTGCATCCGCCAAAGCCGTAAATCCTAAACCTGTTCTTCTACCTTTTTTACCTGTTTTGTATAATAATTTCCAAGTATCAATTTCTACTTGTTTGATATTATTAGGCTCTTTATCATTCATTATTTTATGGAAAATTTTGTCGACCGCTTCTAACTCTAAGTCCACTAAATCATCCATTAAACGTTGCGTTTCATACACAACTTTATAAAACTTTTCAAAATCAAAACTTGCTTCTTTTGTAAATGGTTTATCTACAAAACTGTATAAGTTAACCGCAATTAAACGACAACTATCTCCACCTTGCATCGCAATTTCTGAACAAGGGTTTGTAGAACTATTTTTAAAACCAGGGTAAATTGAAGACGTAGAATAATAATGTTGACGATCCCAAAATATCAAGCCAGGTTCAGCAGAATTATGAGCACATTTAATAATGGTATCCCATAATTTTTTTGCTTTTACTGTTTTTTTGTAAGTTGGTTTATCGCTATCAATTGGAAAACGCAATGTATAATCACTATCATTCACCACAGCCATCATAAATTCATCCGACAAGCGAATAGAAACGTTGGCACCAGTAACTTTACTTAAATCTTGTTTTACTTTTATAAAATCCTCAATATCAGGATGTGCAATATCCATTGTTAACATTAACGCTCCTCTTCTACCATTTTGAGCAACTTCACGCGTGGTATTTGAAAAACGATTCATAAATGAAACTGCTCCAGTAGTTGTTCCTGCAGAATTAGAAACTTGCGCACCATTTGGACGTAAATTAGATAAATCGACCCCAACACCACAACGTCTTTTAAACAATTGTGCTAATTGCTGATCTGTATAAAAAATACCTCCATACGAATCAAATACCGAAGGTACTACCACACAATTTGATAATGATGCAATTACATTTGTATTACCAAGGGAGGACATTACACTTCCTTGAGGAATTACATATTTAAACTTATCAAACAAGTCAAAAATGGCTTTTTCCGATAAAAACGCTCTCGATTTACCGTATTCCGATAAACCTTCAGTCACCACATCTGTCTCCTTATAATTTTTTTCAATTTTGGCAAACTCCTTTGCCATCCTTTTATGCATATCAGCAGGCGACGACTCTAAATAGTCACCATCTTTTGTTTTCATTGCATACTTATTCATCCAAGTTGTAGCAGCTAATTCATCGTTAGCAAAATAAGCTAATGCACTCTCTAAGACCTCGTTATAGGAATATGTTTTCGGAAACACCAATTCTTCAATCATTTCTTCTAGTATTTTATTTTCAGCATCTAAAATTAATTAATAATTAAACCCAATTAGTCTTTATTATTTTTTTTTAATAACATTTTATTGTTGAAAAGTATTCTGAAGATTCCCATAAATATTTTTGTGAATTTCAAAATTCTAAACTAGAATACAGAATATGGTTTTTCAAAAAAAACTGACCTATAAATTAAATAAAAACTAAAACAATTGAAATTTCAGCTTTAATAGATAGATTTTACCTGCATTATATATTGAAATATTTTGATCAAATAAGCAATTTACCATTACTCATTTATTCAAATTAATTTATCAGATATCTAATAGCTATCTTTTTTTACCTATAAATTTTATTGATTCTTTTTCAAAGAAAAAAGTTAGCCTTTATCAAAAAATAATGAATTATACATCCTAATTATTATTTTAACACCCTTGCACTTATATGATTCTGGAAATAAAAAACATACAATTCCAAGTATAAAGAGCTTATTGTAATTTCAAAACTTAATATTTTAGTTTTCGAACCATATCTTCCAATCCATTCAACTGAATTTCGTACACTAAACGTAGCATATCCCCAAATTTCCCTTGAGGAAACCCTTTACTATTGTACCAAACGACGTAGTGTTCTGGCAAATCAATAATATGTTTACCCTTATATTTTCCATACGGCATTTTGGTATTTGCCAACTTTACCAATAGTTCTCTCTGATTATTTTCCATGAACAAAATCTTGTAAACACTTAAATTTTTAGTGTAAATTAACATTTTTTGACAAAATGACTTACAACAACTACTATTATATTCCTGTATCTTAGTAGCACAAGAATAATAAAAATACTTTTTATTTGTAAATAACTTTTTACAGAAGCTTCTTAAATCCTAAATAAAACATAACGACAAACCTCACCAAAACTCTATTTAAACAACTAAAATATAGTTCATTAACAAATAGAAAATAGAATGAAAATTCGCTGTCTCAATAAATAAACCAGAATACATTTTTAGAATTCCCAACTCCATTAACCTTAAAAACGGTTCTTCTACCTAAGGAATTTGAACGTTTTTTATCAATCCCTATTCACATCATAAAGTGTGGTATAAAAATTGCTACTAAAGTATTAGTAATTAAAGGAAGATACAACTAATCTATTTCATATATTTTTTATAGCTTTGCGCTTGTATAAAGAATTAGTTCTTTGATTTATTGGGGACGACTGGTTTTGACAGCAAGGTCAGTTAACATAGAAGCATGTCGAGTAATGAAATAGCACTCGTTAATCTCAATTTCAACCATTTAAACGGCGAAGATAACTACGCTTTAGCTGCTTAATCCGAATTATAGTAGGATGAGCCTTGGCACACTAGGTGTGCAAGCTGAATGTCTCTTGAAAGCCTTGGTTAGCGGCGGTCTACAAAGAGGCATCGTAAAAGTTAACATAGAAATACTAGCGTTTCGATAGTATTTTGAAACTAAAGAAACTAGGCTTAAAGTGGGCTGTTTTCGGTCAGCTTTAGGATGAAAACCAATCGGAAAATAAACATGTAGAAACTATCTTAGTTGCTTGTTTGGACCCGGGTTCGATTCCCGGCGTCTCCACTATTTTTATTTATTCTTATTGAAAACAACAATATGAAGTTAATCATTAGAACTTTTAGTCTTCAACTAAAACATCCTTTCACTATTTCCAGAGGCACAAGAGATACTATCCCTTCATTAATTATTGAATTAAATGACCATGAATTTTCTGGTTATGGCGAAGCTACCGCAAATCCGTATTACAACACTACTACTGAACAATTTGTTAATGAATTAAATTCCAAAAGGGATTTAATTGAAATAGATCATGAGTATTCACCAGAGGACTTTTGGAAATACCTACACCCTCATTTTAAAGACAATAATTTTTTATTATGCGCCTTAGATGAAGCTTACTATGATTTATATACTAAAAAGAAAAAAGTACGACTTTTTGAATATTTACAACTACGTGAAAACCCTAAAATAAAATCGAGTTTTACTATTGGAATTGATACTATAGAAACGATGGTTTCAAAAATGGTAGAAACCCCATTCCCTATTTACAAAATTAAATTAGGAACTAATAATGATCTTGAAATTGTTAATGAACTTCGCAAACACACAACATCTATTTTTAGAATTGATGCCAATTGTGGATGGACTCCTGAACAAACACTGAAAAATGCCATTGAACTAAAAAAGCTAGGAGTGGAATTTATTGAACAACCTTTACCTAAGGACAATTGGGAAGGTGCGAAAGAAGTCTTCGAGAAATCCGCATTACCTATTATAGCCGATGAAAGTTGCCAAATTGAAGAAGATATTCAAAAATGTTTTAACCATTTTCATGGAGTAAATATCAAACTAATGAAGTGTGGAGGAATTACACCTGCATTAAGAATGATTGAAAACGCCAAAAAATTACACTTAAAAACAATGCTCGGTTGTATGACAGAATCGAGTGTTGGTATTTCAGCAATTTCACATTTGGCTCCTTTAGTCGATTTTATAGACATTGACGGTGCTTTATTACTTAAAAATGATGTTGCAAATGGCACAATAATTAATAATGGAAGTGTTATTTACTCTAAAACACATGGTACAGGTGCTATTTTATATTAAAAAAATAAAAAATAGAGACCTATAAGATCCTCTTCTTAGGCTTTTTAGTATTTATTGTGAAATATTTTTAAATTTTTAGAAAAAATTAACAATTAATTTTTGGATTTAAACTCTAAAGGTAGCTATCTTTGTCTCGGTAAGGTTCATAGCTTACCAATCTTTTTCATAGCAATTTTCCTCACTCAGATTCTTTTGAGTGAGGTTTCTTTTTTTTATGGAAGTTTTTTAACTCTTAATAATAAAACATGTTTTTAAATACAAGCTTTACAGAATGGATTGGCTATTTAGCTTCTTTAGTACTTATCATTTCATTTATGATGAAAAATGTACATACATTAAGAATTATAAATTCTGTTGGTGCGATCCTTTTTATTTATTATGGAATTCTCCTTGCTATCTCTTGGCCTATAATTATTACGAATGCTTTTATTCTAGCATTGAACATTTACCACTTAACCGTTAAACGAATTAAAATTAATTCGTAATTTGCACTAAAAATAATTCTATTGAAACGAATAATTGTTTCGGTTACAAATGATTTAGTAACAGACCAGCGCGTTTTTAAAGTTTGCAAAACGTTAAACGAACTTGGCTTTGATATTTTACTAATTGGACGCGAATTACCTAATAGTTTGATAATATTTAGACCTTACCAAACTTTTCGATTTCATTTATTTTTCAATAAAGGCTTTTTGTTTTATGCAGAATATAATATGCGCCTTTTTCTAAAATTACTTTTCACTAAAAAAGACATTCTTCTAGCTATAGATTTGGACACTTTACTACCTAATTTCATTATTTCTAAAATATTTAATAAGGAATTAATTTATGATAGTCACGAACTGTTTACCGAAGTCCCAGAACTTATTAACAGACCTTTTATTCAAACTATTTGGAGAAAAATTGAAGAATTCACCCTTCCAAAAATAAAAAATTGCATTACTGTTTCAGACTCAATTGCAACATATTACGACAATAAATATTCCCATAAATTCAAAGTAATTCGAAATGTTCCAGTTTATAAAAACATTTCTTCTTCAAAAAAAACAACCTTAAATACTAAAATAATTATTTATCAAGGAGCTTTAAATGTAGGCAGAGGAATAGAACTTTTAATAAATTCAATGGCTTATTTAGAAAATGTTCAATTGCAAATTATTGGAAGTGGAGATATTGAAAATGAACTTAAAACACTAACTAAACAGTTAAATTTATCAGATAAAGTCGTTTTTTTAGGGAAAATAATTCCCGAAGAATTACAATATATTACACCAAATGCAGATCTTGGAGTCAGTTTAGAAGAAGATCTAGGACTTAGTTACAGATACTGTTTGCCTAATAAAATATTTGATTACATTCAAGCAGAAATTCCTATATTAATAGCGGATTTACCTGAAATGAACGCTATTGTTAAAAACTACCAAGTTGGTGAAATTTTAGTTGAAAGAAATCCAAAGTCACTCGCTTTACAAATAAAAACGCTCTTAAAAAAGGATGAGAATCATTTCAGAAAAAATTTAGAAATCGCAAAAAAAGAATTAATTTGGGAAAAAGAATCCGAAAAACTAATTGAAATATTTAAAAACCTTGACTAAAAAATTAAATATAGTTTCTTTTGACGTACCCTACCCACCTAATTATGGTGGCGTAATTGATGTTTTTTACAAAATAAAAGAACTCCATTTTTTAGGTATTGAAATTTACTTACATACTTTTGATAATGGAAGAGGAATTCAGAATGAATTACTTAAATATTGCAAAAAAGTTACCTACTATAAACGGAAATCTAACTTCTCTAAATTAATTTCAACTTTACCGTATGTTGTTAAAACAAGAGATAATCAAAAATTAATCAACAACTTATCTGTTAATAATTCCCCTATTTTATTTGAAGGAATACACACCACATTTCCACTTTTAAATTCCAATTTAAAAAACAGAAAAATTTTTATTAGAGCTCATAATATTGAACATCATTATTATGAAGGATTATATAAAAGTGAAAAAAATATTTTTAAGAAAATATTCTTTAAACTAGAGTCGTACAAACTAAAAAAATATGAATTCATTTTAAATAATGCTGACTGTGTATTTTCAATTTCACCAGCAGACCAAGCTTATTTTTCGACAATATTCAAATCTAAATCAGTTTACATTCCGGCATTTCATAGTAATTCAACTATAAATTCAAAATTAGGAAGAGGAAATTACGCTATATATAATGGTGATTTAAGAGTAGCTGACAACGTAAAATCTTGTGAATTTTTAATTAATATATTTTCAGAAATTGAATTTCCTCTAATTATTTCTAGCAGTTTTGAAAATAATTTCATTCTTAAAGAATGCAAAAAACACACAAACATTACTTATTTGGTAGTTTCCAAGAAAAAAGAAATAGATGCATTATTACAAGATGCTCACATAAATTTACTACCTACATTTCAAAACACAGGAATAAAACTAAAACTAATAAATGCCCTCTATAACAGTCGATTTTGTATTGCAAACAATGCAATGATAAAAAATACTGGTGTAGAAAATCTTTGCTTAATTGCAAACTCTAAAAGTGAATTTACAGTTATAATAAATAAATTAATAACGCAAAATTTCACAGTAGAATTTATAAATGAAAGGAAAAAGACACTTTCAATTTTTGAAAATCAACTAAATGCTTTAAAAATAGCGAATCTTTTATAATTACATTATCGTTGCTGCACCACTTCAAACAATTCACCACCTTCACATTTAATTGTTTTATATGGAAATTTTAAAATAAGTGCGTAATCATGCGTTGCCATTAAAATAGTTTTTCCACTATCGTGAATTTCTCTTAACACATTCATTACACCTACTGAAGTAGCAGGGTCTAGATTTCCTGTTGGCTCATCTGCCAAAATTAAGTCTGGATCATTTAGTAAGGCTCGAGCAATTCCAATTCGCTGTTGTTCACCTCCAGATAATTGATACGGCATTTTAAAATCTTTGGTTTCCATTCCAACCTTAGCCAAAACATCCATTATTTTAGTTTTCATTAAACCTTCATCTTTCCAACCTGTTGCTCTTAAAACAAATCGTAAGTTTTGAAAAACGTTTCTATCATTTAGAAGTTTGAAATCTTGAAAAACAATTCCTAATTTTCTTCTTAAATAAGGAATTTCTTTTTCTTTAAGCGTATTTAAATCAAATCCAACCACACTTCCAGTTCCTTTTTCCAAAGGCAAATCTCCGTATAATGTTTTCATTAAACTACTTTTTCCACTTCCGGTTTTACCAATTAAATAAACGAACTCGCCTTCATTAATTTTTAAATTAACATTGGATAAAACTAAATTATCTCGTTGATATATTTGTGCATCTTGCAGTGTTAAAATAGTTTCTGGCATAGGAATTGTTATTTTGAACAAAACTAATTATTTAAATGCAAAGTTTCAAAAAATATGCATTTATTAATCATTTAAATTGTTAATAAAGTTCTTTATTAAAAATATAGCAACACCATACAATTTCAACAAATTTTAACGTTATTACAGTATCAGTTTAATACTTTCAAATTACTAAAAATGAATTCTAAAAAAGTTGTTCAAATCCTTTTATTGTTTTTTATAACTATAACAATATCAGCACAAAAAACTGCAATTTACACTAACCATTTAAAAGAATACAACCATGCCGTTGAGCTTTATCAGAACAAAGCATACGCAGCTTCTTTACAACAATTTGAAGAAATAAAACCCAATTTTAAAAACCAAAGTGAACTGAAAGCTGACTGCGATTACTATATTGCGAACTGTGCTATTCGTTTAGGTTTGAAAAATTCAGATGATTTAATGCAACAATTTGTTGATAACAATCCTACAAGCAACAAAAGAAACGATGCTTTTATTGATATTGCTGATTACTATTTTAACGCTGGAAATTATACAAATGCAACAAAATGGTATTCACAAGTAAAAACAACTAACTTATCCATTAAAAAAGAAGAAGATTTTAACTTTAATTATGGTTATTCGCTTTTTGCAACAAAAAACTATAAAGAATCTCAAAACTACTTTTTAGGCTTATTAAACTCTCCTACTTATGGCGAAAAAGCCAAATATTACTACGGATATATTGCTTACAATCAAGACGATTATACAACCGCAAATAAATATTTAGGTGAAATTTCAAAAGAATCTGACTTTAAAACAGATGTTTCCTATTATATGGCGGATATGAATTTTAAAGCTGGAAAATTTAAAGAAGCCATTGAAAACGGAACACCCTTATTAACAACTGCAAAAGGCGTTGAGCATTCTGAAATTTCAAAAATTATTGGTGAAAGCTACTTCAACTTAAAACAATACAAGGAAGCTTTACCTCATTTAAAAAATTACAAAGGTAAAAGAGGTAAATGGACAAATACCGACTATTATTTATTGGGTTATTCTTATTACAAATTGAATGATTACGAAAATGCGATTAATAATTTTAATAAAATAATTGATGGAAATAATGGTGTTGCACAAAATGCTTTCTATCATTTGGCGGAATGTTACTTAAAATCCGACAAAAAAATGGAAGCTTTAAATGCTTTTAGAAATGCCACGCAAATGGATTTTGAGCCAGAAATTAAAAAAGATGCTTGGTTAAATTATGCTAAATTGAGTTATGAGATTGGAAACCCATATAAAAGTGTTCCTGAAGTTTTACTGGAATATGTAGATTTGTATCCAAATTCACCAGC
>JAGPIQ010000124.1:0-6135 GCA_018054895.1 Lutibacter sp.
AAAATAATTTAAAAACGTTTCACCAGAAGTTACATTCGCTTCAAAATCTGTTAAAATGGTACGCAATGCTTCAGGACCTCTTTTACTTGGTATTTTTAACACCTTACTTGAAACTCGTCCTTCTCCATTTACTAAAATTCCACCACCTAACAATACTTGTAATGCAGGAGCCACCAATTTACCAGACTTTACCGTCATCCCTTGAAAACCAATGTGCGCCATAGAATGTTGCCCACAAGAATTCATACAACCACTAATTTTTATAGCGATTTCTTTATTATTTGCATACTGAGGAAATTCATTTTTCAATACTTTTTCCAATTCAGTAGAAATTCCAGTACTACTTGCAATTCCTAAATTACAAGTATCAGTTCCTGGGCAAGAAGTAATATCTAATGTGCTATTATATCCAACTTCCGCAAAACCTAATTTTTGTAATTCCACATAAAAAAACGGCAATAAATCTTCTTTTACATGACGAATTAATATGTTTTGACGAAGCGTTAAACGCATATCGTTTCCTGCATATTTTCTCACTAAATCAGCCAATAAACGTGCTTTATCTGTATAAAAATCTCCTATTTTAACTTTAATACCAATGGCAAATAAACCTTCTTGCTTTTGTTCAATTACATTTGAAGTTTTCCAAGCTGCATACGCTGCTTCATCTTCAATTACTACAGAAGGAATTGCTATTTCAGGAATTTCAACTTTCGTTGAATAATTTGCGATATCAATTGGAAAAACTTGGTTTGATACTGCTTTTTCCTCTTCATTCACAAGCTGAACAAACGCATCTAAACCAATTTCTTTTACTAAAAACTTTAGTCTTGCTCTAGCTCTTTTTGAACGTTCACCGTGTCTATCAAACACACGTATAACAGCTTCTGTTACTGGGATAATTTCATTTATTGGCACAAATTCATACATAACATCTGCCAAACGCGCTTGCGATCCTAATCCACCACCAAGCATTACTTTAAATCCTTCAACACCATCTTTAATTTTAGCAATAAACCCTAAATCGTGCATAAAACTTAATGCCGTATCTTCATCAGTCCCTGAAAAAGAAATTTTGAATTTCCGTCCCATTTCCTGAGAAATAGGATTCCGTAAAAAGAATTCAAACATCGCATGCGCATACGGCGAAACGTCAAACGGTTCATTTTTATCAATACCTGCAGTTTCAGATGCTGTTATATTTCTAACTGTGTTTCCACAAGCTTCACGAATAGTAATTGCATCTTTTTCTAACTCAGCCCAAAGTTCTGGAGCTCTATCTAAACTAACATAGTGAATTTGAATATCTTGACGCGTAGTTATATGCAATCTACCTCTTGAATATTCATCTGAAACATCCGAAATTCTGTGTAATTGTTCGCTTGTAATTTTACCATATGGTAATTTTATACGAATCATTTGCACACCAAACTGACGTTGTCCATACACTCCACGTGCCAAACGCAAACTACGGAAACGTTCCTCATCTATTTTCCCTTCGTAAAATTGAGCTATCTTTCTCTCAAAGTCAATAATATCCTTTTCGACGATCGGGTTTTCGATCTCGGTTCTAAAACTTTGCATTGTTTTTGATTTTTTTAGTTAGTAAAAAAATTCTTTAAACTGCGCCAAAGTTATAGTTGACGCAGCCTAAATTTTAATTATATTCCTGATTTTTAGTATTCTAATTATTCAATAAAACCTACTCCTGAAGTATTATTATTTTGAGTATCAATTAAAATAAACGCTCCGTTTGTTCTATGGTCTTTAAAGGCATCAAAGAAAATTGGTTTATTCAATTGAAATGAAACCGAAGCAATATCATTCATCTGTAAATACGGAATATCTTTTTTAACACCTGAAAAGTCAGTTTCAATTTTATGATGTATGGCACTTACTTTTGCCAACACTTTGTTTACACCGTGTTGTAATACATATTTTGAACCTGCTTCCAAATTCTTAGCATCCATCCAAGCAACAGTTGCCGTTATACTTTTTGAAACAGTAGGTAATTCACCTACCTTCACAATCATATCACCTCTACTCACATTTACGTTGTCTTCAAGGGTAACAGAAACGGATGTTCTACGAGCTGCAACATCAATTTTTTGATCATAAAAATAGATTTCTTTAATCGTACTCTTTGTTTCTGAAGGCAATACAACCACCTGATCTCCAACACTTAATTCACCGCCATATACTTTACCTGCATATCCTCTAAAATCGTGATATTCTTCTGTTTTGGGACGAATTACATATTGAACTGGAAAACGAACCATTCCTCTATTATAAACATCTTTGGTATCGATTTTCTCAAGATATTCTAATAATGTTTCACCTTTATACCAATCCATTGAATCTGATTTCGAAACAACATTATCACCTTTTAAAGCACTTACTGGAATAAATGTGATACCTTGATCTTCATAATCGCTTTTTTCAACTAATTTTTGAAACTCATTTTTAATTTCATTGTATCTTTCTTCTGAAAAATCGACCAAATCCATTTTATTAACAGCCACAATTACATTTTTAATTCTCAATAAATTATTAATGAAAAAATGACGATAAGTTTGTTCAATTACACCGTGACGCGCATCAATTAAAATAATGGCAACTTGTGAAGTTGAAGCACCTGTAACCATGTTTCGAGTATATTCGATATGACCCGGAGTATCTGCTATAATGTAACTTTTTGTTGCTGTTGAAAAATATATATGCGCAACATCAATAGTAATTCCTTGTTCACGCTCGGCAACCAAACCATCTGTAGCTAAGGAAAAATCTAAATAATCGTATCCTTTTTGTTTACTACTACGCTCAATTGCTTCTAATTTATCTGAAGTTAATGATTTTGTATCATACAATAATCTTCCAATTAAGGTACTTTTTCCATCATCTACACTTCCTGCTGTTGCTATTTTTAAAACTTCCATTTTTGTTTTATTCTGAATTTATAACTACACTTCGACAAGCTCAGTGTGACAATTGTTAATTATTAATTGTTAATTATCAATTGATTAAAAGTATCCTTGTTGCTTACGTTTTTCCATCGCTGCTTCTGAACGTTTATCATCAATACGAGCACCTCTTTCAGAAATACTTGAATCTCTAATTTCAGAAACTACTTGACTAATCGTTGTTGCATACGAATCTACAGCTGCTGTACAACTCATATCACCCACAGTTCTAAAACGTACCATACGTTCTTCTACTTTCTCTTCCTCATCTCTATAAACGTGTTCCGAAGCAGACCAAATAAGTCCATCTCGCATAAAAATATTACGTTTGTGCGCAAAATAAATGGAAGGAATTTCTAAGGTTTCACGTTCAATATACGTCCAAACATCTAATTCTGTCCAGTTTGAAATTGGAAAAACACGTACGTTTTGACCTAATTCAATTTGACCATTTAACATATCAAATAATTCTGGACGTTGATTTTTTTCATCCCATTGTCCAAAGTCATCACGCACTGAAAAAATACGTTCTTTTGCTCTTGCTTTTTCCTCATCTCTACGCGCACCACCAATACAAGCATCAAATTTAAATTCTTCAATTGCATCCAACAAAGTTGTTGTTTGCAACATATTTCTACTTGAATATCTTCCCGATTCTTCTTTTACTTTTCCTTGATCTATAGAATCTTGAACATTTCTAACGATTAATTCAACACCTAATTCAGCAACCAATTTATCTCTAAATTCAATAGTTTCTGGGAAATTATGTCCTGTATCAATGTGCATTAAAGGAAAGGGTATTTTTGCTGGATGGAACGCTTTTTGAGCCAATCGAACTAACGTAATTGAATCTTTTCCACCAGAAAATAACAATACTGGTTTTTCAAATTGCGCAGCAACCTCTCTTAAAATATAGATGGCTTCACTTTCTAAGGCATTAATATGTAACTTTGTAGTCATTATTTATTTTTTATGAATGTAATCCACATTCTCTGTTTTCTAAAACTTTTGTTGGGTCGAAATACTTAAATTCGTTTGGTAAATTTCTTTCCTCTAAATACGCATCTAATTGTTCATCAGACCAATAGTAAAAAGGACTTACTTTTAAAACGCCGTCTTTACTTAAAGATAAAATTCCAATACTATCTCTAAATGCCGTTTGCCCACTTCTTAAATTTGTAAACCAAATTGCTGGTTTATGTTCTTCCATAGCTCTTTTGAAAGGTTCCAATTTTACTTGCTCCGTAAAAACCGCATGTAAAGGATCTTCAACCTGTGGAATTCCAATTGTTGCATCTCTGTGAGATGTTGTTTGCTTTGGGACGTATAAATGAATATTCAATTTTAGAGAATCAATTAACCCATTTGCATGCTTATATGTTTGTGGCGTATTATAACCTGTATCACACCAAACGACTTTTAAATTCGGATCAACCTCAGTACAAGCGTGTAAAATAGCAACTTCATACGGTCTAAAATTGGTAGTAACCACCGCATTTTTATCCAAACTTAATGCCCAAGCAATAATTTCTTTAGGCGACTTTTCTTTTAATTCGCTATTTAACTGTTCTATATTCAAATTCTTCATTATTTCTTCCATTTAATAGCATTCCACAAACGCTCATGTCCATAGTATAAAATCATTTTCGTAACTACTTCTATAGAACCTATTGAAATTGCCATTGTTAACTGACCTGTAATTAGCCAAGCAATTACCATTGTATCCATTGTTCCAATAATTCTCCAGCTGATAGCTTTAAGAATGCTACGAATTGGTTTTTCAGAAGCTTTACTTTCTTCAAAACTCTCATGTTGATTTTTATTATTCGAATTCAAAACTTGATCTATTATCATAATTAACAAATTTATACTTTTTGACGAGGCAAATATATAATTTTTCTTATTAGTCTACCAACTTAATAGACTAGTAAATTTCGAAAAAAGATAAAATTTACCAAATTCTTAAAATTTTAAGGATATTTTTAGCTATTTAATGCCTGATCTAAGTCTTTAATTATATCATCTGCATGTTCCAAGCCCACTGAAATACGCACCAAACCAGGATATATACCTGCTGCCAACTGATCTTCTTTAGCTAATTTACTATGTGTTGTAGATGCTGGATGCGTTACAATAGAGCGCGTATCTCCTAAATTTGCAGACAACGAACATAATTTTATCGCATTTAAAAATTTACGACCCGCTTCAATTCCACCTTCAATATCAATGGCAATAATATTTCCACCTAATTTCATTTGCTTTTTTGCAATTTCATATTGAGGGTGTGATTTTAAAAATGGATATTTAACTGTTTTAACCTTCGGATGGCTTTCTAAAAATTCAGCAATTTTAAGTGCATTTTCACAATGTCTATCCACTCTAACCGCTAATGTTTCCAAACTTTTTGATAAAATCCACGCATTAAATGGTGATAAAGCTGGACCTGTATTTCGTGAAAATAAATAAATTTCACGTACCAAATCACTATTTCCAACTACTACTCCACCTAACACACGACCTTGTCCGTCCATTAATTTTGTTGCTGAATGCACTACTAAATGCGCTCCAAACTTTATTGGTTGTTGAATATAAGGTGTAGCAAAACAGTTATCAATAATTAAAATAAGATTATGTTTTTTAGCTAAATCGCCTAATAATTGTAAATCTATAATATCAACACCTGGATTTGTAGGTGTTTCTGCATATAATATTTTTGTTGAAGGTTTTATGAATGCTTCAATTTCTTCCGGTTTATTGATATCGAAATATGAAGTTTCAATATTCCATTTTGGAAAATAGGTTGTAAACAAGGCATGCGTAGAACCAAAAACCGAACGAGCCGACACAATATGATCGCCACTACTTAACAAAGCCGCAAACGTAGAATAGATTGCTGCCATACCAGTTGCAAAGGCATAACCATCTTCCGCACCTTCCATTTTCAGCACTTTTTCAACAAACTCTGTTGTATTTGGGTTGCTGAAACGAGAATAAATATTACGTATTTTTTCTTCTGTAAAAGAAGCTCTCATATCTTCTGCATCTTCAAAAACAAAACTAGACGTTACATACATTGGTGTTGTATGCTCTTGTAAATAGGTACGTTCTAATTGTGTTCTTATCGCTTCTGTTTCAAAATTATGTTCACTCATTTTTTTGTTGTTGGTTGTTGGTT
>JAGPIQ010000124.1:6235-7930 GCA_018054895.1 Lutibacter sp.
TTGGCTTTTGGCTTTTGGCTTTTGGCTTTTGGCTTTTGGCTTTTGGCTTTTGGCTTTTCCCCTTCGGGGGTTAGGGGATTTTAATTCTTCTCCGCTAATCGTAAAATATCTCCAAATACACCACGTGCAGTTACCGCTGCTCCTGCTCCTGCTCCTTGAATTACAATTGGTTTTTCGCCATACGATTCTGTAAATACTTCAAAAATAGCATCTGCTCCTTGAATTTGCCCTAAAGCACTATTCATTGGAACTGAAATTAATTTCACTTCCAACACACCTTTAGCTTCTTGTAAATTTCCAGATAAATCGCCAATATATCTTAATACATGATTTTCCTTTTGATTATCTTTCATTGTTTGATAATACGCATCCATTTCCTCCAATCTTCCTAAAAAGTCTTTTGCAGAACCTTCACGTAAATTTTCAGGAATTAAATTTTCAATAATAATATCTTCAAATTCGTTTTGTAAATCTAATTCACGCGCTAAAATCAATAATTTACGACCTACATCATTTCCACATAAATCTTCACGAGGATCTGGCTCTGTATATCCATTTTTAATTGCTTCACCTAAAACAACACTAAAAGGTCTATCCTGAATTGAAAAATTATTAAACAAGTAACTTAATGAACCCGAAAATACACCTCTAATTCCAGTGATATTTTCACCTGAATCGTGTAACAAACGAATCGTATCAATTAAAGGCAACCCTGCGCCAACATTGGTTTCATACAAGTACGACTTTTTATTTTCGCTCAATTTTTTACGTAATTCTTTGTAAAAACTATAACTTAACGTATTCGCTATTTTGTTGGATGAAATTAAATCGAATCCGTTTTCGACCAACTTAATATAATTTTCAACAAAGGCAACATTTGCGGTATTATCAACGGCAATTAAATTTTCTAAGTGATTTTTTTCAGCGAAATCTATAATATTTTGAACGCTGCTATCCACCGAACTTTTTTCTAATTCTTCTTTCCAATTTTCAGTAACACCATTTTTACTTAGCAATACTTTTGAAGAATTAGCAACCGCAAAAATGTTGAAATTGATATTTTTACGCTTGATAATAGTTTCTTTGCTTTTCAAAATTTGATCAATAAGTGTTCCTCCAACCAATCCTTTTCCAAAAATTGCAATGTTTATATTTTTTGAAATACCAAATATTTCACCGTGAATAACATTTACTGCTTTATTTAAGTCGGATTTTTTCACCACCAAACACACATTTTCACCCGTAACCGTATTGTTAATAAGTATTGGAGTTATATGGTTTTTAATCAACGCGCTATATGGCTGATTGAATGAATGTAAACTTTGACCGATAATTGAAATTACTGACACTTTTTCAGTAACATAAATCTGACTTACATCTTTATTTTGAAATTCACTACTGAACTCATTTTCAAGTACTGACTTCGCTTTGTATCCATTTTTAGCTTCTACTACAAATCCAATTCCTCTTTCCGAAGAACCTTGTGAAATAATACTAATACTTATATTTTCTTTTCCTAAAGCACCAAAAATTCTTCCGTCAACTCCAACTTTCCCTAATAAACCTCTACCAATTAAGTTTACCAAAGCAACATCTTCTTGTACTGAAAGTGATTTAATTCCGCCTTGTTCCGATTCTGAACCAATTAAAGTTCCAGGATTTTCAGGATCGAATGTGTTTAAAATTCGAAGTGGA
>JAGPIQ010000125.1 GCA_018054895.1 Lutibacter sp.
AATTTTAACAAACTCACTATACATGTCTAATAATTAGTTTTTATTACTACAAAAGACATACCTATTTAGCTACAATAGACCACACTTGAAAGTCTGTTGTAGCTATTTAAGGTTTAATATAATCTATAAACTTTTACCAATCTGTCTTAATATTGGTGATGGAATTTCAACAAAAAACATCTCCAGAACCATCTTTTTCTTTAAAAGAATATAAAATATGCTTCTTTTATTCCTTTTACATAAAAATGAGTTGAAATTCACTAAAAATAGTATTGTGTATTAAATATCTATAATCAGAAACAAAAAGACAGGTAATGTACTGAAAAATGCACAACGTTTTTTTAGTTATCTTCCAACACAATTACACAAGAATCACTGTTAAACTCATGGCGCCTTGTGCACCAATAACCAAACATTGTTCGATATCAGCCGTTTTTGAAGGGCCTGCAATAAAGAAACCAAATGTTCGCTCTCTATCAGCAATCAGTTTATAGGCTTCATGTAAATTTTCACACAGTTTTTCTTTACTTAAAACAATCACTAAATCATTAGTAATAAAAGGCAAAACTCTAACAGGAAATTCATTTTCAGAAATCCAAATAGCACCATTTTCAACAACACCAAAAGCTCCCTCTATAATTGCTAAATGAATAGATTCTAGGTCATGAGGATTTGTTTTATTTGAAATTGAAACCGTTCCTAAATTTGATTTTGAAGTACAACAAACAATATCTTTCGCAGATGGATACTTTTTTTGAATTTCAATATCAACGTCCATAGTTGCATCTAATTCTATAATACTTCCACCAACCATAGCTACTTTTTCTTTAAAAGCAGCTAATAAATCAATATCTTCTTGAAATTCATTTAAATTAATTTCAGGTAATGGCAACAACGCTGGTTTGTTTTCTTTTACCGACTTTAATATTTCAGCTCTACCCATTGTTTCTTCTTTTTACTTTATACCACTCATCAAAATTTGTATTCTTTATTTCAGGAAGTTCACGTGCTTTCCCCCAAGCGTTTAAGTTGGAATACACCATAAATCGCGGTGCGTATTTCAACATAAATCGTGCTGATTTTCCAGCCAAACGATACAGTGTTGGGTTTCCTAATACCTTTCCTACAATTTTTAAAATGGTCATTTTTACAACGGGCTGTTTCACATCCTTTACTATTAATTGTCGCCATTTGTACAATTGTTCATGGATGTTAATTTTAACCGGACACACATTAGAACACGAACCACATAAGGTAGACGCAAATGGCAGTGAACTGTATTTTGTTAAATCTTTCCCTGGTGATAAAATAGAACCAATTGGTCCTGGAATCGTAGCATCATAACTATGTCCTCCACTTCTTCTGTAAATTGGACAGGTATTCATACAAGCACCACAACGAATACAGTGTAATGAAGCTCTAAAATCTTCACGGCTTAACTGTTCCGTTCTTCCATTGTCTACAATTACAATGTGCATTTCAGTTCCTTCAGCAGGTTTGTTAAAATGCGATGAATACGTTGTAATTGGTTGCCCAGTAGCGCTTCTAGCTAAAAGTCGTAAGAAAACTCCTAAGTGTTCTTCCTTTGGAATTATTTTTTCAATTCCCATGCAGGCAATATGTACAGGTGCTAAATGCGCACCCATATCGGCATTTCCTTCATTGGTACAAACTACAACCCCTCCAGTTTCTGCAATGGCGAAATTTACGCCTGTAATAGCAACATCCGCTTGTAAAAATTTATTTCGAAGGTGTTTTCTTGCTTCATTCGTTAAATACTCTGGGTTTCCATTGCTGGGCTTTGTACCTAAATGTTTTTGAAACAATTCATCAACTTCTTCTTTTGTTTTATGAATAGCTGGCAACACAATATGACTCGGAGTTTCCTTCGCTATTTGCACAATGTATTCTCCTAAATCAGTATCAACAACTTCTATACCTTTACTTTCTAAAAAAGGGTTTAAATGACACTCTTCTGTAAGCATCGATTTACTTTTAACTACCTTTTTAGCATTGGTATTTTTTACTATGGAATGAATAATTTCATTATGCTCCTGAGCATTGGATGCCCAATGAACTGTAACTCCATTTTTTTGCGCATTGGCTTCAAATTCAATTAAATAATTGTCTAAATTAGATAATACATTTCCTTTTATTTTTGAAGCGGTATCGCGTAAATACTCCCATCCTTTAACTTTATGAGCGGCAATATCTCTTTTTTCACGAACATACCACAAGGCTTTATCGTGCCAATTTACTTTCGCTTCATTTTTATTAAATATTGCTGCTTTTTCTGAATGGCTCATAACTAAATACTACAATTTAAAATTTCGGCAATATGCATGACTCTTAATGGCTGATTATTTCTATTGATTAAGCCTTCTAAATGCATTAAACAAGAATGGTCAGCACCTGTTATAACTTCAACACCACTATCTAAATGATCTTGAATTTTATCTTTCCCCATTTTTACTGAAATAGCTTCTTCGAATACAGAAAATGTTCCACCAAAACCACAACATTCATCTTCTCTATTCAACTTCATCAACTCCAATCCCTTTACATTATTCAACAAATCTTCCTCCGTAGAAAAATGTGGATCCATTCTTTCTGAACAAGACCCTAAATGCAAGCCACGTAAACCATGGCAACTTTTATGTAAGCCAACTTTATGTGGAAATGACGCTCCTAAATCTGTTTTTCCTAATACTTTTACTATGAATTCACATAATTCAAAAGCATTATTTCTCACTTTTATAACTTCAGGTGTTTGCTCTAAAATATCGAAATGTTTTTTTACATGGTAAATACAACTTCCCGATGGCCCAACGATATAATCATACTCTTTAAAATTTTCCACAAATAACTGACAAGCACCTTTTGAATCTTCTTCATAACCAGAATTTCCTAAAGGCTGTCCGCAACACGTTTGCTTGGTTGGATAATACACATCAACATTTAATTTTTCCAATAATTCCAACGTTGCAATGGCAACTTGTGGATATAATTGGTTGATATAACAGGGTATAAATAAGCCTACTTTCATTTTATAATTTCTTAGAGTTAATTGAATTTACTCATGTACTTTTAAAGTTCTATAACCATAAACCGCAATAAAACAAAAACTAATAAAAGGCAATATGAATGAGAAATTTACAGCAGGAAGTGACCCTACAGTTCCTAAATCGATAATAGCACCTTGTAGCGGTGGCATTAATGCACCTCCAACAATTGCCATTACTAACCCTGCAGCTCCTAAAGTGGTATCTTCTCCTAATTTATGTAAAGCAATTCCATAAATAGTTGGAAACATCAACGACATAAATGCAGACGTTGCAACTAATGAATATAAGCCTAATTCTCCTTCAATAAATATAACGCCTAACATGCTAATCATAGCTCCTATTGCAAATGCTAATAATAATTTTTTAGCGTTTACATATTTCATCATCATGGTACTGATGAACCTACTTGATAGGAAAATCCCCATGGCAACTATATTATAATTTTGAGCGGTTGATTTTGCAATCCCTAAATTATCTGCATATTGAATAATAAAAGTCCAACACATTATTTGTGCAGCTACATAAAACATTTGAGCAATTACACCTTCTCTATATTTTCCGTTTCCTATTAATCTTCTAAAAGACTCTAACGCATTAAAACT
Organism: Lutibacter sp.; assembly: GCA_018054895.1. Lineage (GTDB taxonomy): Bacteria > Bacteroidota > Bacteroidia > Flavobacteriales > Flavobacteriaceae > Lutibacter. The sequence goes on from JAGPIQ010000125.1 coordinate 3,668, forward strand.
ATCATCTTTCTTAGCTTGTGGTGGCATTTTATAAATACTAATAATTACCAACATTGCAATTACTACAAACCCAAGAATTATATATGGATTTCTAATTATTAATAAATCGTGTGTACGTATGGCTGCTTTTTGAACCTCATCCAACGTTGTAAATATTAATTCGCCAGTAGCTGTTCTTTTATCTGAATCTAATGCTGCCAAAATAAATTTTGAAGCCACAAACATTCCTAATAAAGAACCAATTGGGTTGAATGACTGTGCTAAATTTAAACGACGCGTAGCCGTTCTTTCATCTCCCATAGATAAAATAAATGGGTTTGCTGTAGTTTCTAAAAAAGCCAATCCAAATGTTAAAATATATAAAGACACTAAAAAGAATCCAAATACTTCATATTGAGCAGCTGGATAAAATAAAAGAGCTCCAGTAGCATATAATATTAATCCAAATATAATTCCCTTTTTATAACTGTATTTTTGCACAAATAATGCTGCCGGTATTGCCATTGTTGCATACCCTCCATAAAATGCAAATTGAACCAACGCTGCTTTTGCTGTTGAAATTTCCATAACGGTTCCGAAAGCTGCAACCATTGGGTTTGTAATATCATTGGCAAATCCCCACAATGCAAATAATGAGGTTATTAAAATAAAGGGAACTAAATATTCTTTAGATACTACCGGGATGTTATTATTTTTCATTTAAATATATTTAATGTTTAAAAGAGATGAAATAGTACTATTTCATCTCTTTTTTGTAAGTTACTTTTTATTGTAAAATTGTGCGTAAACAACTTTGGTTTGCAAATATTCTTCCATTCCATGTTTTCCATCTGCTCCACCCACACCTGATTTTTTCCATCCAGCGTGAAAACCTTGCAGAGCTTCAAAATGCTCTCTATTTACATAGGTTTCTCCATATTGAAGTTTTGTAGTTGCATACATTATATTATTGAAGTTTTCAGAGAAAATAGAAGATGTTAATCCAAACTGACTATCATTCGCTAATGCTACAGCTTCTTCTAAACTTCCAAATTTCATAACTGGTAATACAGGACCAAAAACTTCTTCTTGGATAATTTCCATATCTTGTCTACAATTTGTTAATAAAGTAGGTTGGTAATAAAATCCTTTATCAAATTGTTCTGAGCGTTTACCACCAACAACCACTTCAGCTCCTTCTTTTTTCGCAAATTCAACCATTTCAGAAACTTTATCTAATTGAGCTTTAGAAACCAATGCACTCATATCCGCATTTACGCCAGTTAATGCATCTTCAACTTTAACTTCGCTCATTTTTTTGGTAATCATTTCCATAAATTGATCGTAAATACTATCCTGAACATATACTCTTTCAGCACAGTTACATACTTGACCGCTAAAAATGATTCTTGATGAAACAATTGAATTTACTGCCAATTCTAAATTAGCATCATTACACACAATAGCTGGAGCTTTCCCTCCTAATTCTAACGATACTTTTGTAATATTTTCTGCTGCAGCTTCAATAATTTTTTGACCAGCAAACACACTACCAGTTAAACTAATAATTCCTGTAATTGGACTTTTTGAAAGTGTATTACCTATTACAGTTCCAGATCCACAAACAATGTTTAATACTCCTGCTGGTAATCCTATATTTTCAATTAATTCGGCCCACTCCATAATAGTATTAGGCGCTTCACAACTCGGTTTAATTACACAGGTGTTTCCTGTGATTAATGATGCAGCAACCTTACGCGCCATCACAAAAAATGGAAAATTCCAAGGGCAAATACCTACGGCAACCCCAATTGGAACTTTATGTAAATAAATATGTTCGTTTGCTCTATCGCTTTGAATTATTTCTCCTTCAATTCTTCTTGCCCATCCTGCATAGTAATCAAAATAATCTGCAGTTACATCAATTTCTACTTGTGCCAATCCTATTACTTTTGCTTGTTCTTTAGATAAAGTCTCTGCTAAAAATACTCTGTTAGCTCTAATAACGTCAGCCATTTTATGTAAAAAAGAGGCTCTTTGAATTGCTGGTAAATCTTCCCAAGCTGGTTGTGCAGCTTTTGCAGCATCCAACGCTAAATTAGCATCTTCAACTGAACCTGCAGGGATTGTTGAAATAACTTGTTCGGTACACGGATTTATAACTTCTTTAATTTTAGTTGAAGTAGAGTTAATAAATTTACCGTTAATAAATTGCTTAAATTGTTTCATTCTATAAGTTTTTAATTAGTATTTGGTTACTACAGAAACATATTGTTTTGATATAAAAAAAAGTATGTCTTTAACAAAAGTATAATAAATAATCGCGCAATCAATTATCTATTACAATCAATAATATGTATAATTTAAACATGTTAAACAAAAAGCAACCTCTCGAAGCACTGAAAGTGAATAAAGTATAAAACCTCAGGATCTTTTTTTATGCACAAAGCAACCTTTAAAAATTACGAATTATACATGTAACAATTCGTAATCCGTAATTTAAAATTCATAATTCATAAAAGCTTAGGTGTACTTTCCAGATTTATAACTTGCAGGTGTTAACCTTGTAACAGCCTTAAAAACTCTAGAAAAGTGATACCGGTCTGAAAAGCCCAAATTATACGCAATATCTTCAATGGTTTTATTGCTATGTTCAAATAGGTCGCAAGCTTTTGCTATTTTACGGTTTTGAATAAAACTATGTAGTGTAATATTCATTTCATCTTTAAACAATCTTGAAAATGAATTTGGAGCCATATTAACAATACCAGCCAAATCTGGGTTGCTCAATTTTTTTTCGATATTAATTTCAATAAAACGAATTACAGTTAATACGCGCTCATCAATATCAATAACTTTCCATAATTCGGGACCAATATTTGTAAGGGCTTCTTTTATAAAAGCTTGTATTTTTAAGTTGAAGGTTAATTTAAAGTCGCGGTTTTCAATTTTCAACCTATAAGTTAAATACTCCAATCTATCTTTCAAATAATCGGTCAGTTCAATTTTTAAAATTCCTGGATACACATTGTCAAATGGAATTCCTAAATTAAAATGTATAAAAAAATGAATTAAATGTTTATCGCTATAAGCATCCTCATTTAAATCACTTGAAATTTGTTTACCATCTACATGTATACCATTATTGTATCTGTGATTTTTTGTAAACCGTGTAGAAAATGAAGTAAACGGAGGGATAATATAAAGGTAGTTAGGATCCATTTTATAACAATTTTCCTGATGAATTAATTCACCTCCTTCATTTTTATTCCAATATAGCCTCCAAAAAGGGAACACCATATCATGACAATCCCACAAATTTAACAACCAATATCGGCAACATAACATCCTTAATTTGAGATCTATAAAATTTTGCTTATTTGATGATGGATCCCCTAACTCAATATCTTTTACAAACTTCATAAAAACTAAATGTTTAAATTAGATACAAAAATACAAATTTTAAATATCTATTTAACACTTCTTAATAAGTAAATTTGTGGTATTAATTATATTTAAAATAATAGATATGGGTACAATTAAACTTCCAATTGAAGTACAAAAAGAATTAAAGAATGTTTCTAAAGTAGCAGGCTATTTATGGCAAAGAGAATGGGCTGAAAGAAATGCTGGTAATATATCAATTAACTTAACTTCATTTTTCTCAAAAGAAGAAGTAAAAGGTATTGGAAAAGAAGTGCCATTTGATTTTCCTAAAGGCGCAGCAGGTTTCGTTATTTACATAACAGGAACAGGTTGTTATTTAAGAGATTTAATAGACAAAATAGAAGAAGCTTCTTGCATACTTTACATTAATGAAGACGCTACTGCTTATTCAATTATTTGGGGTGGAAAAAGAGAAAATTTTGGACCAACTTGTGAGTTAATTTCACATTCAAGTATTCACTTATTTAACTCAATTAATCATCCAGAAAATTTAGCGGTTGTTCATACACATCCTCTTGAGTTGATTTGTATGAGTCACCATGAATTATTTGACAATGAAGCAGAATTAAACAGACAAATTTGGATGA
>JAGPIQ010000026.1 GCA_018054895.1 Lutibacter sp.
ATATTACAGCTACAAAATAGGAGGCCATTATCAAAAACATAAATTCTGTGTTTTTCATCCAAAACACAGGTTGTGCACCAATCAACACATCACGTAATGTTCCTCCGCCAACAGATGTTGCAAAGGCAATAATGAATACGCCAAAAGGGTCAAATCGTTTACGCATAGCAACCAATGATCCCGAAATGGCGAATGCAATGATTCCTAAAACATTCAATATACTAAATAACGTCATTACATTTGTTGGGTATAATAATTATAATCTTTAATAATAGTTTCAATAAATTCATCTGGTTTTAATTCCGTTTGAATGTCGGTTATTGAAATTATTTTTTGATAAATTTGAACGATGGCCTTATGGTTTCCTTTCCTTTTAGAAGTTGTAAATAACACTTTTATTTTTTGAATATCGGTATCCGAAAGCATCGTTACTTGTGGAAATACAGGGGTGTAATCTTCTGAAATATCAATGTTTAAGGTATCTTGTATTGAAAATTGTTTTTTTTCTGAAATTATAGTTGTTCCAGCAGCTATGTCGCCTAAGCGTTGTCCCTTTCCATTTAATAAAATAGTAAGTAAAGCTATGGATCCAGATCCCATTGAAACATCAATAATTCGAAGTATCCATCGAATTAAATAATTAGAAAAAGTAGGTTTAGAGCCATCTAATTTGGTAACTCTAATTTTGCTAAAATACTTGCCTGGACTTTGCCCATTCATTAAAGTTTCAAAAAGTAAACTGTAAAAAATAACAGGGAAACCAATTAAAATATACAGTAAGTACGCATCAGAATTAAATGGAATTCCTATTTTTTCTAAAAGCAAATAAAAAGTGAGCGAATAACCAGCCATTATAACAACATCTATAAAAAAAGAGCGTATACGGGTGCTAATATTGGCAACATTTTGCTTAATTATTACATTTTGAGCAGTTTCTATGTGAAAATTATCCATTAATAATACCCTAACTTTTTGGCTGATACAAATTGATTATCTACTTTCGTTTTCAGAAATATTGAATATTTTAAATTGCAATATTGAAAAAGCAAAAATAGTAAAAATGCGTGAAGCATCCTTTGTAAAAGCAAATAAAAAGAAGTGGTTATTATTTGAAAATGTTCTTGATAAAAAAGAAGATATTTCACCAGATAACCTATCCGATTTATACATTGAAATTACGGACGATTTAAGTTACGCAAAAACGTTTTATCCCAAGAGTAATACGGAATTTTACCTTAACGGTATTGCTTCCAAAGCCCATCAAAATATTTATAAAACCAAGAAGGAAAGTAAAAATAGACTTGTTTCATTTTTTAAAACAGAGTTTCCTTTAGCTTTTTATCACTATCAAAAACAACTATTAATTGCATTTATTACCTTTTTATTTTTTGCAATTGTAGGTGCTTATTCCGCAGCAACGGATGGCGATTTTGTACGCATCATTTTAGGGGATGATTATGTAAATATGACGTTAGATAATATTGCTTCAGGCGATCCAATGGCGGTTTATAAAAAAATGGATGAAACTTCTATGTTTTTACAAATTACTATGAATAATATAAAGGTAGCTTTAATGGCATTTGTTTTTGGAATGTTTTTTTCAGTTGGGACCTTATATATAATGATGCAAAACGGCATTATGTTGGGTTCTTTCTTGTATTTTTTTTATGATAAAGGCTTGCTATGGGAATCGTCACGAACTATTTGGATACACGGAACTATTGAAATTTCTGTCATTGTTATTGCTGGTTGTGCTGGCTTGGTGTTGGGAAAAGGCTTGTTGTTTCCAGAATCATATAAGCGATTAGATGCTTTTAAAGCAAGTTTTAAAGAAGGAATGAAAATTATGGTAAGTACGGTGCCATTTTTTATAGTTGCAGGTTTTTTAGAAGGATTTGTAACGCGTCATACAGAAATGCCAAATTGGTTGGCGGTTTTTATTATAGTCATCTCATTTGGTTTAATTGTTTGGTATTATGTAATTTACCCAATTAAATTAACAAAAAATTCAATTGAAAATTAAAAAAATAGTATTTATGGAAAATTATAGTTTTATAGAGTTTAAAAAAGAGCGCGATTTAGGGGCAATTATTAATGATACCTTTAAATTTATTCGTGAAAATTGGAAAGAATACTTTTTAACAGTGTTAAAAATTGTCGGCCCATTTTTAATAGTAGCATTGGGAGTGATGGTGTTTTATTTATTTACAATGTCTGATTTATTTACAAATCAAGCAGCAATTTCAAGCAATCCTTTCAACTTTTTAGGTACGCTATTTTCGTGGATATTTGTCATTATATTTGTGTATGTATTGCTGTATACCTTGCTTTCTATGGCTTCGCTATATTTTATAAAATCATATATAGATAATAATGGAAAGGCGGATTTTAATGAAGTAAAAACAAATTTAATTAGTGGAATTTGGCGCTTTATAGGTCTTGGAATGTTAATTTCTTTAGTAACCATATTAGGGATGGTATTTTGTTATTTACCAGGATTTTATCTAGGAACAGTGCTTTCATTGGCAACTTCCATTATGGTTTTTGAAAACAAAAGTGTAGGTGATACGTTTTCACATTGTTTTGTTTTAATTAAAGGGCAATGGTGGAATACCTTTGGCGTATTAATAGTTGTTTGGTTTTTAACATTTATATTGGGGCAAGCATTTTCAATTCCAGCGCTAATATACCAAATGATTGAAATGGGTACCATGGCTGAAAGTGAAGATCCAATTGGTATTTTTTCAATTTTTAAAGATCCTATTTACTTAGCGTTAAATATCGGTTCTTACATTTTTCAATTTATTTTATATGCAATTCCATTAATTTCAACAGTGTTTATTTATTTCGATTTGAACGAACAAAAAAATCATTCAGGAACTTATGAAATGATTGATAGTATTGGAAACGATAGCGAAACACTATAATGTATAAAATTTTTCTTTTATTCCTTTTTTTAACTTCCGTTGGGTTACAGGCTCAGTCGGATTCATTGGTTGTAAAAAATGATGAAAGTGAAATTACGATTAAAAAGTTTGATAGAAAACATTTAAACTCTTACAAAAAAGACAGTGAATTTCAGTATAATGAAGAAATTGTGCAGCAAGATCCATCGTTTTTAGACCGTTTTGGAAGTTGGGCATTGCGTAAATTAGCTGATTTTGTAAAATGGATTCTGGGCGATAAATATGCTTCATCAGTTTTAAAAAATATCGTAATTATTTTCCCGTATGTAGTTGCTGGATTGGTGTTATTTCTATTATTTAAGTTTTTTATGAAGGTTGGAATCAATCCAATTATTTCACAAACTAAAAATAAAGCGACGGTAGCATATACGGAAGAAGAAGAGTTGATTAAAAATAAGGATTTAGCGAAGTTAATTAAACAAGCTATTGAACAACATAATTTACGGTTAGCCATTCGATATTATTATTTATTATTGTTGCAACAATTACAAGAAGTTTCTATAATTCAGTGGGAGCAACAAAAAACAAATGACGATTATAGTTCTGAAATAAAGCAAGTTGAATTAAAAAAATCATTTAAAAAGTTAACCAAATTGTATGATTTTGTGTGGTATGGAAACTTTGAAATCAATGAAATTGAATTTGAAAAAGCAGTCAATCAATTTCAGCAAACGCAACAATTAATTCAAAAAAAATAAGGTGGATAAACAAACTAAAATATACATAGTTGCCTTATTAGTACTTATTGTTGGGTATTTATTTGCGGACAGTCTTAAAAAGGATCCTATAAATTGGTTTCCAAGTTATCATGCAAAACATAAAATTCCGTATGGAACGTATGTGTTGAAAAACGAATTAAGCTCTTTATTTCCAAAAACGAAGGTAGAAGAAATTGAAATTCCACCTTATATTTATTTAAAAGATTCAACCAGAAATGGAACGTATTTTTTTGTGGATGAAAAGTTAAGTTTTGGCGATGCTGAATTTCTTCGATTAATGAAATTTGTGGAGCGAGGGAATGATGTTTTTATTTCAACCAAAGGGATGATGATTGATACGTTAAATGTGAAAACAGAACGTTTAATTAGCACAAATATTGATGAAAAAGTGTTTTTTAAATTGCTGAATAAAGTATTTAAAGGAAAGGAATTTACCTTTGATCGCTCTTTTGAAAACCATATTTTTAAATCGGTTGATACTTTAAATACCAAAATAATGGGTATTACAGGGTATGTGAATCAAAACAATCAGCGGACTGAAATAGGTTCAAATTTTATTAAAATAAAACACGGAAAAGGTGTTTTTTACCTGCATACATTTCCTGAGTTGTTTACAAATTATGCTATTTTGGCTACTGAAAATGAGCAACATTGTGCCAATGTTTTATCGTATTTAGATAGTGAAAAACCTATTTTATGGGATGCGTATTACAAAACAGGAAAAAGTAAAATAGTATCGCCATTGCATTATTTATTAAGTTCAAAATATTTAAAATGGGCGTATTATATGGCGTTAATTGGTGTGTTGTTCTTTATTATTTTTGAAGGTAAACGGAAACAACGCAGTATTCCAATTATTATACCGTTGAAAAACCAGACCTTAGCATTTACACAAACTATAGCCAATATGTTTTATGAAAAACAAGATCATAAAAATATAGCAGAATTTAAAATCACCTATTTTTTAGAATTTATTCGGTTGAAATTACACATTCCAACAACTACTATTGATGAAACTTTTTATAAATATGTATCACTTAGAAGTGGGAATTCGTATGAAGAAGTGGCAAAATTATTTCAATATTGCGATGAAATTCACCTAAAAAATAATATTACTGCTGATGAGCTTGATAGGCTAAACAAAATGATAGAAAAATTTAAAAAAACAATTCAATATGGAAGAAAATAACGATTTGAATTTTAATAATAGAATTGATTTAGAACAACTTAAAGAAGCGGTTCTAAAAATAAAAGCAGAGTTAGGAAAAGTAATTGTTGGGCAAGAAAATTTCATTGATTTATTGTTGGTTGCCTTATTGGCAGACGGACACGTGTTAATTGAAGGGGTTCCTGGAGTTGCTAAAACCATAACCGCTAAATTAATTGCAAAAACCATTGCAACGGGTTTTAGTCGTATTCAATTTACGCCAGATTTAATGCCAAGTGATGTGCTTGGAACGTCTATTCTGAATATGAAAACCTCTGAATTTGAGTTTAAAAAAGGGCCTATTTTCTCGAATTTAGTGTTGATTGATGAAATAAATAGAGCGCCAGCAAAAACGCAAGCTGCCTTGTTTGAAGTGATGGAAGAACGCCAAATTTCTATTGATGGACTTACGTTTCAAATGAATCCACCTTTTATGGTGTTGGCGACTCAGAATCCAATAGAGCAGGAGGGAACGTACGCATTGCCTGAAGCGCAATTAGACCGATTTTTGTTTAAAATTTCAGTTGGATATCCAAATTTAGATGAAGAAGTAATGATTTTACAAACGCATCAAAATAGAAAAGGAAGTCAACCAGAATCGGTGATTGAAGCTATTTTATCGGAAACAGCATTGATGGAGTTCAAATCCAAAATTCACGATATTTTGGTGGACGAAAAAATACTGAACTATATTGCTCAAATTATTTTAAAAACACGAAATCATCCGCATTTGTTTTTAGGAGGTTCACCAAGAGCAAGTATTGCAGTGTTGAAATCTTCCAAAGCATTTGCCGCTATTAATGGACGCGATTTTGTGATTCCTGAGGATATAAAGAAGGTCATTGCTCCAGTATTACGTCACAGAATTATTTTAACTCCTGAACGTGAAATGGAGGGTATGACAGCTGATAAAGTAATTGAAATGATTGTACAGTCTGTGGAAGTACCACGCTAATTGACAATTGATAATTGAAAATTAACAATTAAAACCAATAACCAATAACCACACACCACCAATGTTAAACATATTTAAAAACCTTTATGTACATCAGCGATTTTATGTGTATATCAGCATAATTTCCGCCTTGTTTTTGGTGTCGTTTTGGTTGCCAATATTGTACTTGGTAGCTTGGTTTTGCGTGTTGGTGTTAATCACATTGTTTTTTGGAGATATCTATTTGTTGTTTAAAGCTGAAAAAGGTGTTGAAGCCAGAAGGTTGTTGACTGAAAAATTCTCCAATTCTGATGAAAATCCGATTACGATTACCCTAAAAAATAAGTATCCTTTTAAAGTTGAAGTCAAAATAATTGATGAATTGCCAGTTCAATTTCAAAAAAGAGATTTTTCACATACCTATTCCATAAATTCAAACGAGAATTACAATTTTGAATATACCGTTACTCCAGTAGAACGTGGGGAATACCATTTTGGTAAATTATTAGTATTCACTTCCACCAAATTCCGTATGGTTGCACGTCGTTTTGTTTTTGAAGAAAATAAAAGTGTCGCTGTGTATCCGTCATACATTCAAATGAAAAAGTATGAATTTTTGGCAATGAGCAATCGCTTAACGGAATTCGGCTTAAAAAAAATAAGACGAATAGGACATACCTTGGAGTTTGAACAAATTAAAAATTATATTGCTGGGGACGATGTTCGGACAATTAATTGGAAAGCGACTGCGAAGCGTAATGAATTGATGGTCAATCAATATCAAGATGAAAAGTCACAACCTATTTATTCAATAATCGATTTGGGACGTGTAATGAAAATGCCTTTTCAAGAATTGAAATTATTAGATTATGCCATTAATTCAACCTTAGCTTTTTCGAATATTGCCCTTCGCAAGAATGATAAAGCAGGTTTGATTACTTTTTCTAAAAAAGTAGATACCATATTGGCAGCGAGTAACAAAAAAACGCATTTAAATACGATAAATGAAGCGCTTTACAATATCAATACTCAATATACAGATTCGGATTATGGGTATTTATATGCCTTAATTAAACGAAAAGTAACACAACGTAGTTTGTTGATTTTGTATACAAATTTTGAACATATATCCTCTTTAAAAAGACAATTACCGTATTTACAAGCGATTTCTAAATTTCATATGTTGGTCGTTGTGTTTTTTGAAAACACGGAGTTAGATGATGTAATTCAAACGGATGCAGAAAGCATTGAAGCAATTTACAACAAAACAATTGCGGAAAAATTCGCCTACGAAAAGCGATTGATTGTAAAAGAATTAGAGGGTAAAGGAATTTATGCGATTCTTACAAAACCACAAAATTTAACGGTAAACGTTATTAATAAATACCTTGAATTTAAAGCGAAAGGTGTTATATAGCAGCCAAAGCAGCTCCAATAATTCCAGCGTCGTTTTCTGCTTTTGCAGGAACAATAGGGACATCGATATTTATTTGAGCCTCAAATTTGCTAAATTTTTTACTAGATCCGCCACCAATAATTATCAAATCGGGCGATAATAATGAAGTAATATGTTTAAAGTATTTATGCAATCGTTTTCCCCATTGCTTGCGTGATAAATTTTCATCAATTCTTACAGAATCAGCAGCGTATTTTTCGAAAATACAACCGCTTTTGTGTAAAACGTGACCAAATTCAGTATTTGCTAATAGTTTACCGTCTAAAAAAAGTGCAGAACCAATTCCCGTACCTAAGGTTATCATTATAACAGTTCCTTTCACTCCTTTTCCTTCGCCAAAATTAATTTCCGCTAAACCAGCAGCATCTGCATCATTTACAACTTTAAAAGAATTACCTGTTTTTTCTTGAAAAAAAGTTTCCACGTTTAAGTTTTTCCAGTCTTTATGTAGATTTCCACCAGTTAAGCATTTTCCGTTTTTTAAAGGTGTCGGAAAACCGCATCCAACAGGACCTTCCCATTTAAAATGTGTAATTAATTTTTGAATTGTTTCAGCAACAGCAATAGGAGTAGCAGGTGAGGGTGTTGGAATTCTTCTTCTTTTGGAAGTTAATTCTCCAGTTTCAGTGTTTACCAATGCTCCTTTAATTCCCGTTCCACCTACGTCTATTCCCAATATAATCATATGCTAAAATTTAGTAGAGTACAATTTAATAAAAAATTACATTCTTTCTACTATCCAATTTTTAAAATCATAAAAGTTTTTTGGAGCAACTCCGTGCCCAACAGGATACGCTTGAAAGCTATTTTTAATGTTCAATTTGTTTAAAAATTCTGGTGCTTTATTAGCCCATTCCACAGGAATCACTTGATCTACACTTCCGTGAGAAATAAAGAAGTCTAAGTTTTTGTACGTATCAGCGTTTAGATCCGTAGGTAACAATTCCTCATTAATATGTCCACTCAAAGCAATTACTTTTTGAACCTTTTCTGGGTAATTTAACGCAACAGCATAACTTAAAATAGTTCCTTGACTAAATCCTAGTAAAAATGTTTTAGCTGGAGTTATATTGTATTGTTCTTGAATTTCATCAATAAAAGTAGCGACTAATTCACGTGCTTCAATAGCTTCTGGAATGTCTGAAAATTTACCTTGATCTGCTGTAAAATTAATAGAATACCAAGCGTAACTACCAAAACCTAAGCTTTGTGGAGCGCGTGCGCTCACAATAATTAAGTCTTCTGGTAATTCGGTAGCGAAAGAAAATAAGTCTTCCTCATTGCTTCCATAACCGTGTAAAAGGATTAAAAGAGATGTCTTTTCAGAAATCGTATTTGGTTCTCTTGTAATGTATTGTAGTGATAATTGTTTCATATATAAAATAAATGTAAAATAAAAGTCGTGCTCTTTGGCACGACTTCAAAAGTAAGTGTTAATATAGTTTTATGCAATTCCTTTAAACCAATCTTGAAAAATATCTCCAAATAATGGGATTTTCTTCTCTTCCCCTTGTACGGCTCCGACCAATCCAATAATCCACAATACAAATATTCCAAATCCAATAGCGCCAGAAGCCCAAGCACCTACATATCTAGATAGAATTAATCCGTTTAAAAACGAAAAAAACACCAATCCAATTGCTTGTCGGATATGAAAAGAAGCAAAGCTATTTCGTTTATTCCCATTCATAATAAATGCTATAATGGTTCCAATAAATGTAATATAACTTATAATTGCTATTGTTTTTCCTTCTTTAAAATCTTGAGTATTCATAACTAAATTTGTTTTTAAATTAAATAATTGCTTGATTGTTAGCTATTATTCCGTACGTTTTTCCTGTTAATTCTTTATTTAAAAAAATAGAATTTTTAGAACTTGCAACAATACAATCTGAAGTAAATTTGTATTTTAAAGCTGGGTTAAAAAGTGTTAAATTAGCGACATTTCCTTCCGAAATACTTTCCGAAGGAATGTTGAATCGTTTTCTTGGATTTGTAGTTAAACAAGTTATTAAAGTGTCTAAATTCAATACTTTAGACAAGGCTCCAAACAGACTTTCCAAACCGATAGTTCCAAATTTTGCGTTGTAATATTCCACTTTTTTGTGTTCAATATCAATTGGGTTATGATCGCTTGTAATCATATCAATGGTACCATCATTTAGTCCAGCAATTAATGCTTTGGTGTCTTTTGAAGTTCTTAAAGGAGGTAAAATTTTGGTATTTGAATCAAATCCTTTCAATTCGTCATCTGTTAAAACTAAGTTATGAGCTGCAACACTGCACGTTACATTCAATCCTTTCTTTTTGGCTTCTTTTATTAATTTAACCGATTTAGCTGTTGAAATTGTTGGAATGTGCAATTTTCCACCTGTGTATTCTAAAATAAATAAATCGCGTGAAATTTGTAATTCTTCCGCTAAACTTGGAATTCCTTTTAATCCCAATTTGGTACTGTTAATTTCTTCATTTACCAATCCGTCACCAGCAATTGAATTGTCTTGAGGATAGCTAAGTACCAATCCATTAAAATTTTGAGCGTATAATAAGCCTATTTTCAATAAATTACCGTTTGAAATTGGTTTTTTATAGTCTCCAAAAGCAATAGCGCCAGAATTCTGCATATCATACAATTCTGCTAAATCACTACTTAATGAACCTTTTGAAAAAGCTCCAATTGGGTACAATTTAGTTGCAAAACCAGTTCCTTTATTTTTAATAAATTCAATGATAGATTTGTTATCCGCAACAGGCTGCGTGTTTGGGTTCACGGCTACGGCAGTAAATCCGCTTTTTGCAGCGGTTTTTAAACCGTTTGAAATAGTTTCTCTATCTTCCAAGCCTGGTTCCCCAAAACATACACTGGTGTCAAACCAACCTTGCGAAACATATAAGTTTTCTAAGCTGATTTCTTGATAGTTATTCGGATTTTTTATGGAAGTATCAATTTTTGTAATAATCCCATTTTCAATTAACAGATCCTTTGTTTGTTGATGAAAAGGACCAGAAGGGTCTATTATAGTAGCAGATTTTATGAGTATATTCATATTTTGAAATATTTTAATAACAGCATTTCAATGAGCAAAAATAGGACAGAAAATGCTAAAAACCATTTAAAAAGCCAATTGATTTTCTGTTGTTGATAAATTTCGTCAAATAAATGATCTATAGTTGATGCAATTGTTACTGAATTATCGCTGTTTGTAATCATTTCTTCAGTAGCGTAATTCAATAAACTTTCGTTTCTACTATAGTTTAGTGCAATAGTTTTAATAATTTCTTTTCCATTTTTTATGAAATAGAAACCACTTTGTAAGTCGTTATTTGGAAGAGTAATAGATACCTTATTTTGAGAAATTTCTTGCAAAGGGATAAATTCCTTTTCGTTATTTTGAATAGAAAGCACATTGTCTTTTCCTATTTGAACACCTATTTCAACACTGGTTTCTGGTTGAATTGGATAATAGGATTGTGCCGTTTTTAAACTTTGTTTGGCAAAATTATAAAAAACAGGGACAATTAATGAGGAGTTGGTAAAGTTGGAATTCTCAGTTTGTAAAGCCGCAGCTACCCAGTAAAAGTTGCTATTATTTAATTTCATAGAAGAAATAAAAGCTTCATTGGAAGCATAACTTAAAATAGGAATACTATTGTTAAATGTTGTTTTTAAGGAAGTTTTTGTAGTAGGATATTCAAAATTTGAAACCTGTTTTTCAAACACATTTTTTAAAATAGGATGGTTGAAATTGATAGAAGTGATCTTTTTTTCAAGCGTGCTTTGCTCCATTATTTTTCCAATTCCGAAAGAATTTAAGAAAGAATTGTATGTTGAAATATCCAATTTTTGAGCAGGAATAACGACTACGGAACATCCGTTTTTTGAACTTTCTAATAAGCTTTTGTTCAATTCAGGAGTTATGTTTTCAACGGAATTTAGTATAACTAAATGTTGTTTTTGAAGTAAGTTATAGTCTGTTTTTTCTATCGTAAATTGACTAACATTAAACTCGTCTTCAGTGTAAATTTTACGTAAAAAAGGGCTGAATTCACCTATGATTAATACGTTTATTTTATCGGGTTTTGATAGGTGGAAATAGAAGGTGTTGTCGAATTCTAAATCGTCCGAATTTATAGAAATGATACCGTTAAAATCTGTGCTGTTAGGGATGGTGAACTGTGTGGTTTCTTCATCCGAATCATTAAATTTAACAGTAGATTTACCTATGAGCGTGGTGTTATTATGTAAAGAAATAGGAGTAGAAGTGGTTGTTGATTGTGTTGATTTTACAACCACATTTAGGGTCGTTTCAGTGTTGCTTTCATTATTCAAATAAATACTGTCTATAAAAATATTATTTGTATTGGTAGGAGTCAATTTTACGACTGAATAATCACTGTTTACAATTGTAAACTCCGATTTATTTTTAGGGTTATTTAATTGAAAATCTGTGATTAATATGTTTTTATATGAATGGTTAGTTGAATTTGAATTCTTGCTTTTTAACTTCAATAAAACAGCATCTAAATCCAATTGATTGGATGCATAAGTTATGTTTTTTAACTCATTTTTCAGTGAATTTACGGTTAAATTATTGAATTCAGTATTGGTAGTGTACAGCGAAAAAGTTCCTTGCTTCGCTCCAATATTATCAATAATTTCTTGAGTAGCACTTTTTAATAATTCGCCATTTGGTCCTTTGGCTTGCATGCTAAAAGAGTTGTCTAAAAACAGGTTGGTATGATAACTTTGTTGGTTGGAATGTTGGCCTAAATAAGGTTGTGAGAAAGCAAAAATTAGACAGGTAAAAGCAAGCATTCTTGAAGCCAAAACCAGCAGCTTTTTAATGCGCGAACTCTTTCGGGTTTGTTGTTGAATATTCTTTAAAAATTGGACGTTGGTAAACGGTACTTTTTTAAATTTTTGTAATTGAAATAAGTGTATAATTATCGGTATGATAAGTAGAACTAATGCGTATAAAATTTCAGGATGTTTAAACTGCATTTTTTATTGGATTGTTCAGGTATATAAAATTCAATATGGATTTATTTAAAATAATTTTTTAAAATTCCCAAGGCATAATAACTTGCTATTGAATTTGAAAATTTTATAAAATCTACATTTGCATTGTCATTTGCTTTGTCTGAAATGATACGCATAATTGAAAACGGCATGTCGTATTCATAACAAACTTGTGCGACAGCTGCACCTTCCATTTCAACACATATTGCAGAAGGTAAATGAGTGTTTATTTCTTTTAATTTTTCGTTAGTTGAAATAAATTGATCGCCACTTGCAATATCTCCAAAAAGAACTTTTGGAGCTACAATATTAAATTTTAAAGCAGTTTCTTTTTCAACAAAGTCGGTATAATTATTTAAAAACAATTGTGTTGCTGCTAGCAATTTATCAGCATTTTTAGTTTCCATATGTTTTTTACGAAGAATAGGAATCTCAAACCGCTCGTAAAACGGTTCCCCGTTCATGTCGTGCTGAAATAATTTATTTCCTATAACTATATCGCCAATGTTTAATTGATCGCTTATAGCGCCTGCAACACCTGTAAAAATAATTTCGTCTAAATCAAAATCGTTAATTAATTGGGTTGTGGTAGCTGCTGAAGCAACTTTTCCCCAACGCGAAAATACAAGAACAACATCTGTTTCGAATAAAGTTCCGGTGTAATAGGTGCGTTTTCCTTTTTCAGTTGTTGAAACGTTTTTAAGTTCTTTTAGTAGCGCTTCAATTTCTACTTGCATTGCACTAATTATAGCAATCATGTTTTATAGAGGTTTAAAGGTTCAAAGGTTCAAAGATTTGTAATTCCTAATTTTCATTTTTAATTGTTAATTTTTAATTATCAATTATCAATTAATTATCCTCCCGTCTTTCATCTCCAATTTTCGATCTGCCATTTCGGCTAATTCTTGGTTGTGCGTAACAATTACAAAGGTTTGGTTGAATTTTTCACGTAACGTAAAAAATAATTCGTGTAAGTTTTTTGCTGAAACAGAATCTAAATTTCCACTAGGTTCATCAGCAAAAATAACTGCAGGGTCATTAATTAATGCTCTTGCTACGGCCACACGCTGTTGTTCACCGCCTGAAAGCTCATTAGGTTTATGACTTATTCTATCTGCTAATCCTAAAAAGGCTAACAATTCTTTCGCTTTTTTTTCGGTTTCACTTTTTCCTTTTCCAGCAATAAATGCAGGAATACATACATTTTCTAACGCTGTAAATTCAGGTAATAATTGATGAAATTGAAAAATAAACCCAATATGTGTGTTTCTAAATTTGGAAAGTGCTTTATCTTTTAAACCTAATAAATTTTCATTATTAATTTGTAGGAAAGAATCTTTGTCACTTGTTGGTTTGTCAAGTGTTCCTAATAATTGCAATAATGTTGTTTTCCCAGCTCCTGAAGGGCCTACAATAGCTACAATTTCGCCTTTATTAATGGTTAGATCAACACCTTTTAAAACCTCTAGGTCGTTATAACGTTTATGTAAATTTTTAGCTTCAATCATTGTACTTGTTTAAAGTGCGTGAAATTACATATAATATTAGAATTAACTGGCTGGGAGTTATTGTTTTTTATGCAGAACCATTTCCTCTTTTCTAGTTCCGAGCTTATCAAAGTATTTATTTTGTCTGGTTTTAAAGATATTTAGATTGATATTTTAAATACGGTAACTATCATTTTATATTTAAAACAATGAATTATGTTGGATAAATTAGAATTATAACAATACTTTTAAATAAAGGGCAGTTTTTTCAGAAGTTATTTTTAATAAATGTAATTTTTTTTAATTAATTATTGCTAGTGTGATAATTTATAATAGAAAGATTAGAACTATTTTTAGAAATAGGTTCGAAAATTTAGTTTTGATTATATATATTTGTAACTATCATAATAAAAAAGCGTTACTTCTAATGAATTTACACGAATATCAAGGAAAAGAATTATTGAACAGTTTTGGCGTTAGAATACAACGAGGAATTGTTGCCGACACTCATAAGAAAGCAGTAGAAGCTGCAAAACAATTAGCCGAAGAAACCGGAACAGGTTGGTGGGTTGTAAAAGCTCAAATACATGCAGGAGGTCGCGGAAAAGGTGGAGGAGTGAAGTTAGCTAAAAGCTTAGCTGAAGTTGAAACGATTTCTGAAAGTATTATTGGTATGATGTTAATAACACCACAAACATCAGCTCAAGGTAAAAAAGTACATCAAGTTTTAATTGCTGAGGATGTGTATTATCCTGGTCAAAATGAGCCTGAAGAATATTATATGTCAGTTTTACTAAATAGAAATACAGGTAGAAATATGATCATGTATTCTACTGAAGGTGGTATGGATATTGAAAAAGTAGCAGAAGAAACACCACATTTAATTTTTACAGAAGATATTGATCCATTATTAGGAATTCAAGCATTTCAAGCACGTAAAATAGCCTTTAACTTAGGTTTATCTGGTCCTGCATTTAAGGAAATGATCAATTTTGTAACATCATTATATACTGCCTTTTTAAAATCAGATGCTTCTTTATTCGAAATCAATCCTGTTTTAAAAACTTCAGATGATAAAATTTTAGCCGTAGATTCAAAAGTAACTATTGATGATAATGCATTATTCCGTCATAAAGATTTAGCTGCTTTGCGTGATTTACGTGAGGAAAATGAAATTGAAGTGGAAGCACACGCTGCAGGTTTAAACTATGTAGATTTAGATGGAAACGTAGGTTGTATGGTAAACGGAGCTGGATTGGCAATGAGTACTATGGACTTAATTAAGCAATCAGGTGGGGAACCAGCTAACTTTTTAGACGTTGGTGGAACTGCAGATGCTAAACGTGTTGAAACTGCTTTTAGAATTATTTTAAAAGACCCGAATGTAAAAGCTATTTTAGTAAATATTTTTGGTGGAATTGTTCGTTGTGATAGAGTAGCACAAGGAGTAATTGATGCTTATAAAAATATGGGTGATGCTATTAAAGTACCTATTATTGTACGTTTACAAGGAACAAATGCTGTTGAAGCAAAACAATTAATTGATGATAGTGGTTTGGATGTAATTTCAGCTACGGAATTTCAAGAAGCTGCAGATAAAGTGCAACAAGTATTGGCTTCATAAGTCCAAATAATTATAAAATTGAAAGGTCGTCTCATAATTTGAGACGACCTTTTTTAGCAATATATACCCTTTGATAAATATTCTTATAAATTATTTCAACAAAAAAAAACTCCCAATTACTTGAGAGTTTTTCCACTTTTTGATTGATTGTTATTTTCTTATACGAAATTGATTTTTCGCATACGTAAGCTTAATGGTGTTACTTCTAAGTATTCATCATCTTTTACATATTCCATGCATTCTTCCAATGAAAACTCTTTCTTAGGAGCAATATTAACTGCTGTATCTGTACCAGATTTACGAACGTTTGTTAATTTTTTCCCTTTTGTAAGGTTGATAGACATATCGTCTTGTCTATTATTTTCTCCAACAACTTGACCTTTGTATATTTCTTGATTGATATCTATAAAGAAAACACCTCTATCACCTAATTTATCAATAGAATAAGCTGTCGCTTTACCAGCTTCCGCAGAAATTAAGGCTCCATTGATTACGTCGTTAAAATCTCCTTTATAAGTGTCGAATTTAACAAAGTTATGGTTGATAATTGCAGTACCCGCAGTAGCTGTTAATAATTTATTACGTAAACCTATTAAACCTCTTGAAGGAATTGAAAACTCTAAATGTTGTAAGTCTCCTTTTGGTTCCATAATTAATAAATCACCTTTTTTTAAGGATACTAAATTAATTACTTTACTTGAAGATTCTTCAGGAACATCAATTACTAATGTTTCATAAGGTTCACATTTAACACCGTCGATATCTTTCATAATTACTTGAGGTCTTCCCACTTGTAATTCATATCCTTCTCTACGCATTGTTTCAATTAATACGGATAAATGTAGAATTCCACGTCCAAAAACGTTAAATCTATCTTCACTATCTGTATCTTCAACTCTAAGCGCTAAGTTTTTTTCAGTTTCTTTATATAAACGATCACGTAAATGACGAGATGTTACAAATTTACCTTCTTTTCCGTAAAAAGGAGAGTTGTTAATAGTAAACAACATACTCATTGTAGGTTGGTCTACTTTTAAACGCGGTAATGGTTCTGGGTTTGTAATATCAGCAATTGTATCTCCAATATCAAAACCTTCAATCCCTGTAATTGCACAAATATCTCCACTTCTAACAGATTCTGCTCTGTCTTTTCCTAACCCTTCAAAAGTGTGTAATTCTTTGATACGAACTTTTTTAGTAGATCCATCAGCTTTACATAGCATGTAATCTTTGTTTTCTACTAAATCGCCTCTAAATACACGTCCAATTGCAATACGACCCACAAAAGACGTAAAATCTAAGGAAGTAATTTGCATTTGAGGAGTACCTTCGTGGTATGGTGCTTCAGGAATATTTGCTAATATAGAATCTAATAAAGGGATAAGATTGTCAGTTTCATCTTTCCAATCATAACTCATCCAACCGTTTTTAGCAGAACCATAAACGGTAGCAAAGTTTAATTGTTTTTCAGTAGCGTCTAAAGCAAACATTAAATCGAACACTTTATCATGAACTAATTCAGGAGTACAGTTCGCTTTATCGACTTTGTTAATTACTACAATTGGAGTTAAACCCAATTCTAATGCTTTACCTAATACAAAACGTGTTTGAGGCATTGGTCCTTCAAAAGCATCTACTAATAAAAGTACACCATCAGCCATTTTTAATACGCGTTCCACTTCACCACCAAAATCGGCGTGACCAGGAGTATCGATAACATTAATTTTTACATCTTTATATACTATTGATACGTTTTTAGAAAGAATGGTAATCCCTCTTTCGCGTTCCAAATCATTATTGTCTAAAAGTAAGTCGGTTCTAACTTTACGCTCATCTAAAATGTGAGCTTGATCAATAATTTTATCAACCAATGTTGTTTTACCGTGGTCAACGTGTGCAATAATAGCTATATTTCTAATAGACTTCATGTATGATTTTTTAAGAGGGGCAAAAGTAGTTGATTTATTTTATTTTATACTATTTATGATAAAATATTACTATTTATTTAATCTATTGAAATCCAATGAACTATAAATTTATTTTCAAACTAGAAATTGTAGCACTAAAAATGACTAAAATTCTATTTTTTAAAGCAACTATTTTTTAAAATTAAAATAAGCGAATAAGAACCCCTGAAAACCAGTTATATGAATAGGGTATGTAAAATGATAAAACCCTATAAAACAGTGTTCTATAGGGTTTTATTTGTGATTTGGAAATCGTTATTATTTAGAAACAGCAGCTTTTGGTTTTACAACTTCTGATTCTGGTTGTACTACAATTCCTTTTATACGTAACATTTTTGATGGTTCTGATGCATTAGAAATTACAGTAATTGATTTCGAAAAACCTCCAGCTCTATTTGTAGCATAAGCCACTTCAATTTCTCCTGTTTTACCTGGTAAAATTGGTTCTTCTGGCTTTTTTGGAACCGTACAACCGCAACTAGACTGAATTCTTTCAATAATTAATGGAGATTTCCCAACGTTTTTAAATTTAAATACGCGGTTTCCATCTGCATTTAAATTTATTTTACCATAATCAATCAATTCAGAAACAAATTCAAACGCAGGTGCATTTGGATCAGCTGCCTTTTCTTGTGCTTTCATTGATAATGATACAAGTCCAATAAATAATAAAATTGCTATTTTTTTCATGTTTGTTTATTTTAAAAGTGTAAAGTTAGTTATTTTTTTAAGTTTTCAAAATATTTTGAGTTATGTCTTATAATTGTACATTTGCAAAGTATATATACAAATATTAGACCAAAATGAGTTTAGCAACAAAATATAATCCACAAGATATAGAGAATAAATGGTATAGCTATTGGATAGAAAATAATTATTTTCATTCAGTACCTAATGAAAAAACGCCATATACTATAGTAATTCCTCCACCAAACGTAACAGGAGTGTTGCATATGGGGCACATGTTAAATAATACCATTCAGGATGTTTTAATTAGACGTGCGCGTTTAAAAGGATTCAACGCTTGTTGGGTGCCAGGTACAGATCATGCCTCCATAGCTACTGAAGCTAAGGTTGTTGATAAATTAAAACAACAAGGTATTAATAAAGCAGATTTAACTCGTGAAGAGTTTTTAAAGCA
The DNA here is from genome assembly GCA_018054895.1 of Lutibacter sp. Lineage (GTDB taxonomy): Bacteria > Bacteroidota > Bacteroidia > Flavobacteriales > Flavobacteriaceae > Lutibacter. The sequence goes on from JAGPIQ010000026.1 coordinate 18,522, forward strand.
CGCATGGGAATGGACAGATAAGCACGGTGGTATCATTTTAGAACAACTTAAAAAATTAGGTGCTTCTTGTGATTGGGAACGTACAAAGTTTACCATGGATGCAGATTTAAGTGAAGCCGTTACCAAAGTTTTTATTGATTTACATAAAAAAGGATTGATTTACCGTGGGTATAGAATGGTAAATTGGGATCCTTCTGCCAAAACCACATTGTCTGATGAAGAGGTGATTTATGAAGAAAAACCAGGGAATTTATATTATGTAAACTATAAAATTGAAGGAAGTGATGATGTATTGACTATTGCAACTACACGTCCTGAAACTATTTTAGGTGATTCAGCGATTTGTATCAATCCAAATGACGAACGTTTCACCCATTTAAAAGGGAAGAAAGCAATTGTGCCAATTTGTAATAGAGTAATACCTATTATTGAAGATGAATACGTAGATATTGATTTTGGTACGGGTTGTTTAAAAGTAACTCCAGCGCATGATCCTAATGATAAAGCATTGGGTGAAAAGCACAATTTAGAAGTTATTGATATTTTTAATGATGATGCTTCGTTAAATTCTTTTGGAATGCATTATGAAGGAAAAGATCGTTTTGTAGTTCGTAAAGAAATTACCAAAGAATTAGAAGCCAACGGTAGTTTAGTGAAAATTGAACAACATATGCATAAGGTCGGAACTTCTGAAAGAACAAAAGAAGTTATTGAGCCGAAAATTTCCGCACAATGGTTTTTGAAAATGGAAACTATTGTGGAACCTGCTTTAAAGGCGGTGTTGGAAGACGAAGAAATTAAATTTTTTCCAAAACATTATAATAGTACCTACAAACATTGGTTAGAAAATATTAGAGATTGGAACATTTCGCGTCAACTTTGGTGGGGACACCAAATTCCTGCTTATTTTTATGGTGATGGTGAAAATGATTTTGTAGTTGCTGAAACTATGGAAGAAGCTGTTGTTTTAGCTTCAGAAAAATTAGGAAAGAAATTAACAGAAAGCGACTTAACTCAAGATCCTGATGCATTGGACACGTGGTTTTCATCGTGGTTATGGCCAATTTCTGTTTTTGATGGAATTCGTTTTCCAGAGAATGAAGAAATAAAATACTATTACCCAACAAACGATTTGGTGACAGGTCCAGATATTATTTTCTTCTGGGTAGCACGTATGATATTTGCTGGTTATGAATTTAGAAATGAAAAACCATTTACAAATGTGTATTTCACAGGAATTGTACGTGACAAACAACGTAGAAAAATGTCGAAATCATTAGGAAACTCTCCAGACCCTATTGAATTAATGGAAAAATATGGAGCAGATGGTGTTCGTGTTGGAATGTTATTATGTTCAGCTGCTGGAAACGATTTGTTATTTGATGAAGAATTATGTGCACAAGGTCGTAATTTTTCTAACAAAATATGGAATGCCTACCGTTTGGTAAAAGGATGGGAAGTTTCAGAAACCATTGAACAACCTGAATCTTCAGCCATTGCTATTGAATGGTACAAAGCGAAGTTTCAACAAGTATTGGCAGATTTAGATGGTTCGTTTGAACAATACCGTTTAAGTGAAGCCTTAATGAATATTTACAAATTAATTTGGGACGATTTTTCTTCGTGGTTATTGGAAATGGTAAAACCAGAATACCAACAACCTATTGATGCAAAAACGTTTAAAGCGGTTATTGCCTTTTTAGAAGATAATTTGAAAGTATTACATCCGTTTATGCCATTTTTATCAGAAGAAATTTGGCAAGATATTGCTGTTAGAACCCCTGAAGAAGCCTTGGTGATTGCTGAATATCCAGTAAAACAAGTTGTAAACGAAGGGTTAATTAATGAATTCAAAATAGCTTCAGAAGTAATTTCAGGAATTAGAACCATTAGAAAAGATAAAAATATTTCTTTTAAAGATACTATAGAATTTTGTATCTTGAACAATGATAAAGTAAGTCCAAATTTTGATGCTGTTATTCAAAAAATGGGGAATATTTCAGCTATTAATTATGTGACTGAAAGTGTTGATGGTGCTTTAAGTTTTAGAGTAAAATCCAATGAGTATTTTATTCCAATGGGTGATGCTATTGATGTGGAAGCAGAAAAAGCAAAGTTAGAGGAGGAGTTAAAATATACGCAAGGATTTTTGCGTTCAGTTCAAGGGAAATTAAGTAACGAACGTTTTGTAAATAATGCACCAGAACAAGTAATTACCATTGAACGACAAAAAGAATCTGATGCTTTAGCTAAAATTGAAACAATAAAAGCGAGTTTAAAGAGTTTATAAAGAATGATACATTTACTGTGGTTGGTGAATGTATTTTAGAAAAGGGATTCCAATTTATTGGAGTCCCTTTTTGCTTTTATAATGAAGTGTTTTTTAAATAATTTTTTTAATAACTCTTAATTTATGAGAGTGCTTTTGGGTATCTACATTAAAAATACCAGAATGATCTAATCTGTCAATGCGAACTTTTCCATGTGCGTGAATAATATAATTATCACTCATAATAATACCAACGTGAATAATAGCTCCTTCATTGTTGTCGAAAAAAGCTAAATCGCCTGGTTCACTTTCTTCAATAAAACTTAATACTTCGCCTTGAGTAGCTTGCTGTGAGGCATCTCTTAATAATTTGTAACCACAAAGCTTATAAATTATTTGAGTGAATCCTGAACAATCAATTCCAAAAGGGGTTTTTCCGCCCCACAAATAAGGCGTGTTTAAAAATTGATACGCAATTTCAACCAAAGCACTTTTGGGTAGTTTTGTGTCAAAAACTTTTCCTTCATAAGAAAAGATTGTGTTGTTTATTTTTAATTTATGATTTTCATAAAAAGGAAGTGAAGAGCCAATAGGGATGGTTGAAAAACTTTGATTTTCAGAAGTCGCAAAGTCAATAATTTCACCAGATAAAACCATCGGTGAAATTTCTAAATCTTGATATGTTTCTTCCGTTATTTCTTCAAATTGTTTCGTGTCAATCCAGCCTTCGTAATTATCGAAGGCAATTCTAATTTTACTCCAATTTTTTCGTAGTTCAAGCACTTTAAAATGTTCGCCAAATAGCACTTGTGAGACTAATTCACTAGTGTCGTTTGGTTCAATTCTTAAAGGGATCATACTGAGGTTACATATTCCGTAATTCATAATTCAATTACATTCTTTCAATTACAATAGCACTTGCGCCACCACCACCATTACATATTCCAGCGGCGCCAAATTTAGCATTTTTTTGTTTTAAAACAGTACTTAATGCCATTACAATTCGTGTTCCTGACATTCCTAAAGGATGCCCCAATGAAACTGCACCACCGTTTACGTTTACTTTTGAAGCGTCGATACTTAAAAGCTTCATATTTACTAAGCCTACTACAGAAAAAGCTTCACTTAATTCATAATATTCAATATCTGAAGAAGTTAAGCCCGCTTTCGCAATTGCTTTTGGCAACGCTTTTGCAGGTGCTGTGGTAAACCATTTTGGTTCATTAGCAGCATCGGCATATCCAATAATTTTTGCCAATGGCTTTAAATTTAATTCTTTTGCTTTCTCCAAACTCATTAAAACAATTGCAGCAGCTCCATCATTTAAGGTAGAAGCATTTGCGGCAGTTACCGTTCCATCTTTGCTAAAAGCAGGTTTTAAGGAAGGAATTTTGTCAAAATTCACATTTTTGTATTCTTCATCTTCAAAAAATAAGTCAACACTGCCATTTCTTTGTGAAACTTCAACAGGTATTATTTCATCCTTAAATGCATTTTCAGCCCAAGCTTTTGCGGATTTTTTATAGGATTCAATAGCAAAATTATCTTGTTCTTCACGTGTGAAATTATATTCACGTGCGCATAAATCGCCAAAAGTTCCCATATGTTTTTGGTCGTACACATCAATTAAACCGTCAGTTAAAAGACCGTCAACAGCATTTATATTCCCAAATTTAACACCATTTCTTCCATTTAAATAATGAGGAATAGTGCTCATACTTTCCATACCACCAGCAACAATAATATCGGCATCTCCACTTTTTATGGCTTGTGCTGCTAACAGTATAGATTTCATTCCTGATGCACAAACCTTGTTAATAGTTGTGCAAGGTACGGAGGTTGGAATGCCAGCAAAAAGGGCTGCTTGTTTTGTTGGTGCTTGGCCTAAACCTGCTGAAATAACATTTCCCATAAAAACTTCATCTACCAAATTAGGGTTTAAATTAATTTTATTTAAAGCGCCTTTTATGGCAAAACCACCAAGTTCAGTTGCTGAAAATTTGGAAATACTTCCCAAAAAACTACCAATTGGAGTTCTTGACATCGAAACAATAACAACTTCTTTCATAATGGTTGATGGGTTTTTAGCACATTTTTAACGTGTTAATTCATTGGCGAATTTAAGGATTTTTATGGAATTTTAGCAGCATCTATATTTCAAATATTAAAAAATACGCATTGTAAATTGGATATTGAATGCGTTGCATGGACGGAAATTACTGCTACTTCATTAAAATTAAATTAAATACAAAATGCTAATACCGTATTTATTACTATTTTTGGAATGAAAAATTAAACTTCGTGAAAAATATAATAAATAAATTGCTTGTAAATCATTCACTTTTTTACAAGATTCTTCTTTATATAGCTACTGTAATTTTAGTAGTCTATTTATTTCCAAAAAGTGGTCATTTTAAATATGAATTTCAAAAAGGAAAACCGTGGCAATATGAAAATTATTATGCGCCCTTTGATTTTGCTATTCAAAAGTCTCAAGATGAAATAACTAAAGAAAAGAAAGAAGTTGAAGAATTTTCGAAAAACTATTTTGTTTATAATGAAGAAATAGCAGCTCAGGTTAAAGAGGAAATAAACACAAAGGTTTCAGATTTTTTATCACTTACTGAACTTTCTGAAAGAGAGCGGACTATTTATCAGAAAAAAACGAATGAAATAATTAAAAACATATATAGATATGGGTTTTTAGAGACGTCTAGCGAGCAAAAAAACCAAAAAACAGTGGTTACCTTGCGTCGTGGAAATAAAATACAAGAAACTCAGCTTCACAACCTGTTTTTATCGGAGGAATTGCTCGATTATATAAAACAGGGTATAGGGAAAGAGCCTTATTCAGAAATTGAAATTTCATTAATAGGTATTATAGCGAAAGAAATGAAATCAAATGTTAGTTTTGATGATGTTTTTACCACAAAAGTTTTAAATGAAAATTTAAGTAAAATATCATTAACTAAAGGCTTGGTTTCTGAAAATGAACGCATTATTTTTAAAGGAGATATTGTTGAAGGAGAGAAGTTTATAGTGTTAAGTTCGTTAAAAAATGAATTTGAATCACAGGTTTGGAGCAAATCAAATTATAATTGGATAGTTACAGGGTATACTATTTTAGTAGCCTTAGCTTTTTTAATGATTTACCTATTTTTAAGAAAATATAGACTTGATATTTTTGAAAATAACACCAAAGTAACCTTTATCTTTTTTAATATTATATTGGTAATTTCATTAATAACATTAATTGTTAGTTATGATGCTACTTATGTATATATTGCGCCAATTGCCATTTTACCCCTGGTACACAAAGCTTTTTTTGATGCCCGTTTAGGGTTGTTTACGCACGTTTTAACGGTGTTGATACTTGGGTTTATTGTGCCAAATAGCTTTGAATTTATTTTTTTACAAATAATAGCAGGGATTGTTACAATACTTACAATTTCGGAATTGTATAAAAGAGCTAATTTATTTATTTCAGTATTGCAGATAACCTTTGTTTATTTTATAGCCTATTTTGCTTTTTCTATTATTCAAGAAGGAAATGCACATAATTTAGATTATAATAAATTTATATACTTTACGTTGAATGGAGCTGCAACATTATTTGTGTTGCCGTTAATTTATGTATTTGAAAAAATATTTGGACTAGTTTCCGATGAATCGTTAAAAGAGTTATCGAATACCAATTCCAAATTACTCCGCGAACTTTCTGAAAAATCGCCAGGAACCTTTCAACACTCATTGCAAGTTGCCAATTTAGCAGAAGCCTGTGCTAATGAAATTCATGCGAATGCAATGTTAGTGCGAACTGGTGCTTTGTACCACGATATTGGTAAAATGCTGAACCCTATGTATTTTACTGAAAATCAGCACACTACCGTAAATCCGCACAATGATTTATCACCTAAAGATAGTGCTCAAATAATAATTAATCATATTATTAATGGTATAGAACTGGGTAAAAAATATAGATTACCAGATCGAATTATTGATTTTATACGAACACATCACGGAACGTCATTAGTTTATTATTTTTATAAAAAAGAAGAGGAAATAAGTGGAGATGTTGTTGATGAAGCAGATTTTAAATATCCAGGACCTATTCCATTTTCAAAAGAAACAGCCATTTTAATGATGTGTGATTCGGTAGAAGCCGCATCAAAAAGTTTAAAAGAACCCAACTCACAATCGATAGATTTATTGGTTGAGAGGATTGTAAACAAGCAAATGGAGGATGGACAGTTTATGAATGCAGATATTACATTTAAGGAGTTACAAACTACTAAGAAGGTGTTAAAGAAGAAGTTAAAGAATATTTATCATTTAAGAATTGAGTACCCAGAGTAAGGAAGTAAAAATAATATAAAAATAATGTGAAAAAATGTTGTGTAAATGCTTTTGTAGTGTTAGATTTGCACTCGCAAAAATACGTTCTTAACATATTTTTTAGGAGAGGTGCCGGAGTGGTAACGGAGCAGATTGCTAATCTGTCGACGGGTAACTGTCGCCAGGGTTCGAGTCCCTGTCTCTCCGCTTTTTTTTTCGGGGTGTAGCGTAGCCCGGTTATCGCGCCGCGTTTGGGACGCGGAGGTCGCAGGTTCGAATCCTGCCACCCCGACAAGATAACCTGGATTATTTATAATCCTAATGGTGGCATAGCTCAGCTGGATAGAGCACCTGCCTTCTAAGCAGGCGGTCCTAGGTTCGAATCCTAGTGCCATCACCATAAAAACCAAGCCTTTACAGAAATGTAAAGGCTTTTTTTATGCCTTCAATTTTATTATTTTATACAAAAAGTACTTTTTTTTATTGTTTTTTTATACTTGTTACACTAACAACGGTACGAAATCGGTACGGAAAAACTATAAAAGCAATTATAAAATTATATCAAAA
>JAGPIQ010000027.1 GCA_018054895.1 Lutibacter sp.
ATTTCTTTTACTGGATAGTTCCATATTCCAAATTAACAATCAACGGGTTAAAAATTATTGTTCTGAAAATATTCCTTAAAATTTAAGTATAAAAAAAACGCTGTTTGAAAATTTCCAAACAGCGTTTTAATAATATATGTATTATGAATTTAATTCACTTTACTTTCTGAAATAAATTCAAATTGAGGAGGTGTACTTCCTGAAGCAGCAGCCGTACATTTGAAAATATAAGTATGATATTCATTTCCAGAGGAAATACCTGTTGGATAATATACATTCGTAGTTGCATGATATTGAACTTCAAGACCACCTACAGTTGGAACCGCATTTGGATATCTTAGTTGTAAAAATATTCCCATTCCTTCTTGTAAACGAGTCCACATTAAAGCAACTTTCTCTGTATCTGTAGCTAAATTATTTAATTCAGGATCTATAGTTGCAGGCTGAACATCCGCACCTGTAAAATATGGATTACGGTAGCTAAGTCTAAAGTTAACATTACTATATCTGTCTCCAAACCCATAGTAGTATTCCTCATTTTTATACGTTGGGTGAGCAAATACTGCAATACTAGGCGTAGCCAACACATAATCTACCATTAATTTATAATCCGCTTTTTCCATCGTAATTTTTACAGTAGGGTCAAACACCCAACCTGAGTTAGAAAACACAAATTGTTCTGTTTTATTGATAATTGTTGAAGGATTAGACCATTTACCATCTTTAAATAAATACTCATCAACAACTGTTTGTAAACCTCCAGAATAGTACTTGTAAGAAATTGCTATTGTATTTCCACTTTGTGCATATGGATATAATTTAGCTAGTAATGTTGGTATGTAATTTTGAGGCAAAATAGAGCTACTAAAATTATCAAATTGCCCTGGTTGACCAGCACCTGTCCCCATAGAATCATAATCTTCAGTAGTTAAAGCATAAATTCCTTGTGCTGCAGCCCATGAACCACTTGTGTATTTATAATAAACTTCTTTGCTGTTTTTTGCTCCTGTTATTTTTTCAACAACATTGTTTACAAAAAGATCAGCCCATGTTTTAGTAACACGCACTCCATCAACAGTACCTGTTGGACCACCAAAACTTTGACGAATTGCAACAGCGTTAATAACCGTTCCTGCTGTACCTGTATCTGACACTTCTGGAGTGCTTGGCATAGTAGCAGCTGCTGCTGATAAAACATATAAATTAGAAACACCACTATCAATATTATAAGATCCAACTACAAGATACGTTTTGTTAAGTTCATAGGCAGTAGTACCATAAATTGGATTTGATGCGCTAGTGCTAATACCAAATAAAATTTTTCCAGAGCCATCATCCTTAGCGCCAATTCTAGCTCTAAAGTTACCAGTTCCATATTCATACACATGGAAAAAATAAGCCCCAGTACTAACTGCACTTAAATTTACCAAGCTACTAAAATATACAGTTCCTGTATTTTGAGCTGTAAATGTTTTATTTACATCTTCAGAACCGCTTCCTGATATTAATGCAGCACCTCCAAAAGAAGAAGAAGGATAGCCTAACATAGATAAACTAGAAGTTCCATAACCCACCAAAGGTGCAGCGCCTGAATGTGCTGTCCAATTAGCTGTAGCAGTTACTAAATCTCCTGCAGTTGCTCCAAAATTAAAATTATCTTCAACAAGGTAATTACTAGTTGTAGTAACAACAGGTGTTTCAGTATATTGCGTGTATTTTGCTAATGCAATTTGACCATCAACAGGTGCTGAAATATTCGCAGCAAGAATAGTTGGTAAATACGTTGAAGGAGTTGCATCAGGATAATATCCTGTAATAGCACTTCCACTTGAAGCATAATCTCCTTTTGCTAAAGTATATGCATTTGCATTTGAAAAAGCATCAACATACGCTGGTCTCCCTTCATTAAAAGCATACGTAACCATAGCTGTAGAACCTAAATCTCCATAAGGATATTTGGTTTTTAATAAGTATGGCATATATTCCGATGCAGGAAATGCTGTTGTAAAATATTTATTTGTTTTAATACTTGCAGCAGCGTCACCAGCAGCAGTAGCAATTGTAGCATAATCTGCATCTACTAATGAATAATTGTAAGCTGCTAAATTGGTAATTCCGGTTAGGGAATCAAGTTCGTCGAATTGATCGTTAACATCTTCACAACTAATAAAAAGCGCTGTGAATATGAAACCCGATAACATTGAATATAGTATATTTTTCATGTTTTCAGTTTTTAGAATTTAATTTTTAATGAAGTTGAAAAGGTTCTTCCGAAACCATAGAATACAGGAGATGTTTCCCAATCATGATTTGAACCATCAGTAGCGTCTGTAATGTATTCAGTATTTAATAAGTTCTGAACGTTTGCAGATAATATAGCGTCAAAAGTTCCAATTTTAAATTTAGAACTAGCATTTAAGTCAAATGTTGTAGCATCTGGAATCATCCAAGGTTGTGAAAAAGTAGTAGGACTTAAACTTGTACCTACTGAAGAAATATTGTAGTTCGCAAAGTTACGTCCAAAGTAATTTCCATCAACTCCAATACTAAATGATTTATCAAGTTCATATCTAACGCCTAATGCAGCCGTTGTTTGTGCAGAGTTACCAACTCGTATTCCATCAATATTAATAGATGTACTAGCGTGTTCAGGACTAAGCATTTCAACCACTAGACCATCTTTATCAACAGCTTGTCCGTTACTATCATAAAGATAACCAAAGGCATCATTATTCCATATCCAATCACCAAAAGAAGCCATACCAGTAACAGTTAAACTTTCAAAAGGTTGGTATCTGAAATCCAATTCAAGACCTTGGTGAAGTGCATTTACACCTTGCATGTTTACAACTAAACTTTCAGGGTTATTATTATTTATTGATCTCACCAAAGTTTTATCTTTCCACTGTGTAGAATAAAGGTTTACGTTCGCTGAAAAAGTAGTTGATCTATAACCATATCCAAATTCATAAGAAAATGCTTTTTCGTTCACCGCATTTGGGTTTATTTCATTACTTGTTGTAGATTGTAAAAAAGCACCACCAGAAAAGAAAGGAGCACGAGAAATAGTTCCTACATTCGCAAACACATTATGTTTTTCATCAATGTTATAGTTTGCTCCACCTTTTGCACTAAATCCTAAAAAGTTAATTGTTTCTGATTTAGCATCTGCTTTGTCATAATAAAAACGGTCATATCTCCAGTTGCTTGTATTTGATCCAGATAATGATATAAAAGTACTCAATGCATCTTTATTGTACTCAGCTTGCATAAATACACCTTGACTAAATACAAAACCATCATAATCACGGTATACTACATCACCAACACCTAATTTATTAGTTTTCCAGGCATCACTACTTAATAATGGTCTTGAAGTAGCATCAATAAAAAATTCACCACCATATAAATCTGTAATTTCATTGGTATGTACACCTTTGTAATATCTTAAATCAACACCTCCATAAATATCAATATCATCACCAACTTTAGTACTATAAGTTGATAAAGCTCCATACCATTTATGTTGGTTTATACTTTTAGACATTGTTAATTCCGATCCATTAGTACTTGCTATATTTAAATCATAAATAGCACCATAATCAAAAGTTCCATCAGCAGCACGGAATGTAGTATTTGGTATTCCATTTGATGAACCATACCATAAACTACGGCTGTTTCCTTGTCCACTTGTTCCACTTCCATCTCCAATTGACACATAAAGTGCTGTAGAAAGACTTGATTTATCATCAATAGTCCATAAGTGATTTAAAGATATTTGTGGTTTATGATACACGTTTAATGAAGAAGTTTTACGTTGTCCATTCATATCAAAACCATAAGAAGCATTGTATTTATATTTCATTGGTTGCTTTTGCCATTCAGAAATCAACAATCTATCTCCATTATTTCTTTGATTATGCCATTGAGGAGCCCCAAAAGCAGTGAAAGATAATTCGTGGTTATCATTTATTTTTTTAGAAACATTTAAAAAGTAGTTGTACCCTTCAAATTCTGTTCCTTGAATATACCCTTCTCCAGAAGTTTTAGACCCTAACACTGTAACTGCCCAATTTTTTTCAGTTAACCCCGTAGAATAAGAAAAAGCTGTTTTACTATAACCATCATTCCCAAATCCTTGAGAAATACTTCCACCTTCTTTAGCATCTGTAGATTTTGTTACAATATTAATAGAACCTCCTAATGAAGGAGCCGCTATTTTTGAAGCACCAAGTCCACGTTGTACTTGCATAGAACGTGTAACATCACTTAAACCAGCCCAGTTAGACCAGTAAACTCCACCCCATTCCATATCATTTACAGGAACTCCATTTACCATTACAGCAATGTTAGCAGATTCAAAACCACGTAAATTTACACGTGAATCACCATATCCACCACCTTGTTTAGTAGCGTAAATACCTGGTGTAGATTTTAAGATCTCAGGAAATTCTTGTGTTCCTAATTTACTTTCAATTAAAGCTGCTGGAATTGTTGAAACAGCAACAGGTGTTTTTCTGTCAATAGCAAAAGATACTTGTGTAATTACAATTTCAGATAAAGATTCTGCCGAAGCATTTAATGAAATTGTACCAAGCTTTGTGCTTTTAACAAACGTTAACGCTTTCGTTTCGTACCCCATAAATGAAACTAAAATTGTTCCTTTTGAAGCGCTTGTTTCAAACGAAAAGTTTCCGTCAAAATCTGTTGAAGCTCCAGACGTTGCCCCTTTAAGGATTACTGAAGCTCCAGGTAGCGGTTGATTAGTTTCATCAACTACTTTACCTGATAGTTTGGTTTGCCCAAATGCGATTGCTGTCGAAATTAACAGAACCACCGATAGCCAGTTTTTAAAATTTCTCATGTGTATTTTGATTTGAATTAATGTTTTGCAAATTTGCAACTTTTTATTCACTCTTTTTTTAATTAATTGTTATTTTTTAACAAAAAATTAAGAATCAATAAATATACAAAAAAAATGTATTTTACTGCAATTCAGCAAAATACATTTTAATATAACTTTAGAAAGTTAATAAATAGTTAAGTTGTAACTATCTTAAATTATTTGGAATTCAAATATTTATTAGCTAATTCCTTTCCTAATTCCACTCCAAATTGATCGTAACTATATATATTCCAGATAATTCCTTGTACAAATATTTTATGCTCATAAAAAGAAATCAAACTTCCCAACGTTTTTGGTGTTAACTTTTCAATAAGAATTGAAGTGCTTGGTTTGTTACCTTCAAAAACTTTATATGGCAATAATGTTTCAATTTCATCCATTTTACCCGCAGTTTTTAAATCCAAATGCGCTTCTTCTTTTGTTTTACCAAATGCCAATGCTTGAATTTGCGCAAAATAATTCGCCATTAATTTATCATGATGATCAATATCACCATACAATGAATTTTTAAAACCAATAAAATCCGCTGGAATTAATTTAGTTCCTTGGTGTAATAACTGCATAAATGCATGTTGAGAATTACTTCCTGGCGCTCCCCAAATAATGTTTCCTGTTTGGTAGTTTACTCTATTTCCATTTCTATCCACACTTTTACCATTACTTTCCATAATAGCTTGTTGTAAATACGGTGCCAATTTGCTTAAATATTGTGCATATGGTAAAATTACTTCACTTTCACTATTGAAGAAATTAGTATACCAAATTCCAATTAAACTTAAAATTACTGGTGCATTTTTTTCAAAAGGCGTATTTTTAAAATGTTCATCCATTTCAAAAGCACCAATTAATAAATTATTGAAATTTTCAAAACCAACTGCTAAACTAACCGATAAACCAACCGTGCTCCATAATGAGAAACGTCCACCAACCCAATCCCACATTGGGAAAATATTATCAGTAGCAATTCCAAAAGCACCTACATTTTTTAAATTGGTTGATACCGCCACAAAATGTTTTGGCACATCGCTTTCTGAAGCCGATTTTAAAAACCAATTTTTAATAGTTGTCGCGTTTGTTAATGTTTCTTGCGTAGTAAATGTTTTTGAAACAATTACAAATAACGTAGTCTCAGGGTTTAAATCCTTAATTACTTCTTGCACATGATCTCCATCAATATTTGAAACAAAGTGTACGTTTAAATGGTTTTTGTAATATTTTAAGGACTCCACAATCATATCTGGTCCTAAATCCGAACCTCCAATACCAATATTCACAACATCGGTAATGGATTTGTTTGTGTACCCTTTCCAATCTCCTGAAACCACTTTGTTTGTAAACGCTTCCATTTTAGCCAATGCAGCTTTAATGTCCGGCATTACATTTACACCATCCGAAATTATTTCGTTGTTATTTTGGTTTCTTAACGCTGTATGTAAAACAGCTCTACCTTCCGTTTTATTTATTTTTTCTCCTGAAAAATAAGCATCCATTGCTCCTTTTAAGTCAACTTCATTTGCTAATTGAACTAAATGCTTTATTGTTTCTTCAGTAATTCGATTGTGAGAATAGTCAAATTCAAAATCGTTAAATTTGATAGTGAACTTATTTTTTCTATCACTATCATTGTTGAAAAGTGATTTTAAATGTGCGTTTTTTACTTCGCTATAATGTGCTGTTAGCGCTTTCCACGCTAGTGTTTCAGTTGGGTTTATATTCTTCATACTCATAATCTTAAATATTTAATGTGTCTTTCTTCTTTGCAGAAGGTTTTTTTTCTTTTTTATACGTTGTTTCGTCTAATTTCTTTTTAAGCGATTCAATAAAATTGGTGTAAGCCGGAATAAGTTCCTTTTTTAAAGGTTCGGAATTCGGCATTTTTTCTTTTAATGGATCTATTTGAACCCCATTTTTCCAAAAACGATAACAAACGTGTGGCCCTGATGTATTTCCAGTCATCCCTACATACCCAATAACTTCACCTTGTCGTACATGTTGCCCAACTTTCACCGCTCTTTTACTCATATGTAAATACTGAGTAGTATAGGTTGAATTATGTTTTACTTTTACATAATTTCCATTTCCACCTTTGTATTGCGATTCAATAACCACTCCATTGGCAGTTGACATAATTGGAGCACCTATCGGTCCAGCAAAATCGGTTCCTTTGTGCGGTCGTACTTTGTTGCCATAAAGAGCAATTCTTCTATTTAAATTAAATTTGGAGGTAATTCGTTTAAATTCCAACGGAGCTTTTAAAAATTGTTTACGCAGCGTATTGGCTTTTTCATCGTAATAATCAGTTTCCTTAGTAATAGAATCTGTAACGTATCGGAATGCATAAAACGGTTTCCCTACATGTTCAAAATAAGCTGCTTTAATTTTACCAGTTCCTACAGGAATTGTGTCATTTATATAATATTGTTCGTAAACAATCTTAAATTTATCATTTTTTTGAAGTCTAAAAAAGTCAATCGTCCACGCATAAATATCGGAAAGTTCATAGGCTAAATAAGGACTTAATCCTTGCTCATCCATGGTGGATGATAAATTGTTAGTAATAACACCTGTTGAAACTTTTACTTCGGTACGAATTGGTTTTGATTTGTTAGAAGCTTTAGGGATTGAATCTCTTAAATCTACAACTGTATATCTAACTTTTGAATGTTGGTAAATAAAAACTTCTGCTTTTGCAGTAGAATCTTTTTTTGCTAAAATAGTATATGGTATTCCTGCTTTTAAAGAGCGAACATTAAACGTATCTCTAATAGTGTTTGCAATTTCTATTATTTTGCCATATTCAATCTTATTTCTTAATAAAATATCGCTAAAATTTTCCCCAGATTTTATAGTATCGTTAATTACTTTAAAATTGTTTAAAGTAAACCCGAACTCTTTAATTATTTTAGGTGCAGGAACAATAATACTTGCTTGTTGCTTGTCTTTACAGGAAAGAAATAAAACTACTATGATTAACGAAATAAATTTTTTCAAAAGAAATGTTTTAATATGATAAAAAATTTAGTTGCGAAAATACGGTTTATTATTTAAAAATTATGTTAAAAGGGTTCGCTAATCCTTTATAAGCATCTAAATCTGCTCTTAAAGAACCAACAGCTAAGGAAGCCTTAATAAGTAGCGGTATTTTGTTTTCATCATCACTTACCCACACCGTTAAACTTTCGCGTTCTTTAAAAACACGGCCTGCTTGCACATAGGGTCTTAAGGCTATTGCTTTTACCTTTCCGAATTTTGTTTTAATTATTTCTCGTTCAATAAATTGAAGTTTGAATGTTTCAATCTCATCATCCATAAACATTTGTAATTCTATCGCATCTCCTTTTTTTAATTTTGAAAGATCTTGGTTTCTTAAAAAATACAAAGCAGAAAGCATATCCTGAATATCACTACTTATGGGGTGCTTTTCGGTAGTTTTATGCTTGTAATTTTTAACCGTTGCCGTTTTAGCGGTATGGTCAAAAAATATTTCTTGATCTTTCGTGTAGCCACCTTCATCAATTTTTCGAATAAAACGATACGGTTTTAAAGACTCTTTATACATAAAGGTCTGATAATCATCATTTACTTTGAAAAATAAACTCACCAAACCAGTAGATTTTCCTTTACCTAAAATATGAAAAGCCTCTTGCCCATTGTTCTGAGTATCTTTAACTTCAATAGTGGAATATCCAGCATTAAAAAAATTACTGTAACTCAGCCTAAATTTCAACCATTCGCCTCCTTTAAAGGCATTGTTGTTAATAGCACTCACTTTTTTAACCGACTGACCGAAAGCCATGGTTATACATAATAAAGCAATAAGTATATTTAATTTTCTCATAGTATGTTTAAATGGGTTGTATTTATATAAATTACAAGAACTGTTCCAAAAATTAATTATTTACCACTTTCGCTATGCTAAGAATGGTTTAAAAATAAAAAAGGGCGACAAATAAATGTCGCCCTTTAATGTTCATTAGGTTAAAATGAAATACCACTAACTTCAATAACCTTCTTTATTTGTGGAGCGTGTCTTTTTATAGTAGCTTCTACTCCATTTTTAAGTGTCATTTGATTTACAGCGCAGCCTAAACAAGCACCTTCTAACTGAATACTTACTGTATCTTCAGTAACATCAACTATGGAAACGTTTCCTCCGTCAGCCTCTAAGTAAGGCCTTATTTCTTGAAGAGCAATCTCTACGGTTTCTCTTAATTCTGCAACTGTCATATTTTATTTATTTTGTACTACATCCACTCATTGTTGAAATTCGAACAACTTCGGTTGGAGGCAAATCATTATTTCGTTTCACTAGTTCTGTTAGCGTATTTTTAGTAATCTCAGAAAACGCTTTTTCTAGCGGCGAGTTATCTTGCAATGCTACTGGATGTCCAACATCACCACCTTCTCTAATACTTTGTACTAAAGGTATTTCACCTAAAAATGCTGTTTCAATATCTTCTGCTAAATTTTTAGCACCATCTTTTCCAAATATATAATATTTATTATCAGGAAGTTCTGCTGGTGTAAAATAACTCATGTTTTCTACAATTCCTAAAACTGGAACATTAATAGTTTCCTGTTTAAACATGGCAACTCCTTTTTTAGCATCGGCCAAAGCAATATTTTGTGGCGTACTAACAATTACAGCTCCAGTTATTGGCACGGATTGTACAATAGATAAGTGAATATCTCCAGTTCCTGGAGGTAAATCAATTAATAAGAAATCTAATTCTCCCCAATGTGCATCAAAAATTAATTGATTTAGGGCTTTTGAAGCCATTGCTCCTCGCCAAATTACTGCTTGGTTAGGATCTGTAAAAAAACCTAGAGATAATAATTTTATTCCATAACTTTCAACAGGTACCATTTTAGATCTCCCATCAATTTCAACAGATAATGGTTTTGCATTTGCTACATCAAACATTAAATGTATAGACGGTCCGTAAATATCAGCATCCAAAATACCAACATTAAATCCCATTTTTTGCAATGAAATTGCCATGTTTGAAGTAATGGTAGATTTTCCTACACCACCTTTACCTGAAGCAATAGCGATAATATTTTTAATCCCTGGAACTTTTGGTTTTTCAGGCTTTAAAGGCTCATTTTTTGTATCCGAAGTTACGTTTACTTTTACGTCTGCTTTTACATCAATTAATTGATGTAACACTTTCATAATTTCAACTTCAATCTTCTTTTTTGCTTGAAGCGTTGGGTTTGCAATAGTTACATCAACAATAATTTCTTTATCAAATGTTACTATATTTTTAACGGCACCACTTTCTATTAAGCTTTTTCCTTCACCTGGTGCTGTAATGGTCTCAAGGGCTTTTGTTATATCTTTTTTATTGTACGACATGTTGTTTATATAAAATCATTCTAAACAACAAATATACAGAGTTCCGTTGAATATAAAAAGATAGGTTGTTACAGAAATACGTTAAATGTTACTTTAACTCAATAGAAGGATCCCAAAAGCACTGATTTAACTGCTGAATTTGATTATCAACAATAGTAATTCCTTCATTTTCCAGTAATTGTTGCATTAAATTTGTACCGTCAAAATGATGTTTGCCAGTCAACAAGCCTTTTTTATTAACAACTCTATGTGCTGGAATATCATCATTCTCATGTGAAGCATTCATTGCCCAACCTACCATCCGTGCTGAACGTGCTGCTCCTAAATAACGAGCAATAGCACCGTAACTTGTAACTCTTCCGAAGGGAATAAGTTTAGCGACTTCATATACTTTTTCGAAAAAATTTTGTGATTCAATCAACTAAAAATTTGGATTAACGTTAAAATGGCCACTAATAATGTAATGAGACCAAGTATAAAGTTACTATTTCTAGAAATAATTCCAATTTTTTTTTCAATTTTAATGGCTGACACAATATAAATGCTCAGTAATGAAAACGTTCCAAATGCTGTTCCCATTACAAAAGCAGAAATACTTAAATGTGAAAAATCAAGCAAACCATGTGCATTTAATGTACTTCCTACACCGCAATAATATGGAATTCCTAAAACATTTATGGATGATAATAATAGTCCGAAGTAAAAGGTATTTTTTATTTTTGAAGGCTTCTTTTTTGTAGCTTTTTTTTCTTTAAAAAAACTGTAAAAAAAATAAATTGATAACACCGCAAAAATAAATACTCCAATAATTTGAATAAAAGCTCCAGTTTCAGTTTTTGGATTTAGGTATTTTAGTAATGCCAGTGAAAAATAGGATTGAAATAAAATTATCAATGAAACGCCTAATGCAAAATGGTAACTTTTACGCCTCCCTTTTTCTAAACTAATTTTTAAAGAAGTCAGATTTAATAACCCTGGAGGAAGAGATGCTACAAATGATGCCACAAACCCTAAAAAAAATTGAAGCACCATAAAACTTAGTACTTTAACTTAAATTTAATGTACGTTATAGCCTTTCCAAACTCTAAATATTGACTTTCGTAAAAAGTTTGAGTTGAAATTACTTCTTTGGGCGCCTCTGTGTTTTTATACACATCATGGTGCGCATATAATACTTCATGACCTGCACCATGTAATAATCCAAGCGTGTAGCCATGCATAAATTCACTATCCGTTTTTAAATTTACCACACCATCTTTGGCTAAAATTTGATGATATTTCAGTAAAAATTCCGCATTGGTTAAACGATGCTTTGTGCGCGTGTATTTTATTTGTGGATCTGGAAAAGTTATCCAAATTTCAGCAATTTCATTTTCAGCAAATAACAAATCAATCAATTCAATTTGCGTACGAATGAACGCTACGTTGGTAAGGTTTTCTTCTAACGCTGTTTTTGCACCTCTCCAAAATCGTGCACCTTTCAAATCAATTCCAATATAATTTATTTCAGGATTTTTTTTAGCCAGGGCAAGGGTATATTCCCCTTTTCCACAGCCAAGTTCCAAAATAATTGGATTGGTATTGTTAAAATGTTGTTGCCAATTTCCTTTTAGTGGAGAGCCCGCTAGAACTTCTTCTCTAGTTGGTTGAATGACATTAGAAAATGTTTCGTTTTCACGAAATCTTTTTAATTTATTTTTGCTTCCCACAGATGTTGTTTTTTTTATAAAGAATTGACAAAATAGCTGTTAAACTATTCGTTACCAGCTTTTTTATATTTTCTTATTTCGCCTATCCAGTATACAAGTGCAACACAAGTAATAAGGATAAAAACACTACTTATAGCATTTTGTAACCACCAATTATCCAAATTTCTTATAGAATCATAGGGCGCGAATGCTACATTTGTAAAAAAATCACCAATCGCTTTAAAAATATTGTTTGCAATCATATCTTAAGTATATTTGGGCAAAAGTATAAAATATAGTAATGATAGCCAATTTTTTTAAAAAAAGTAAACCAGTAAACATCTTTAACTTAGTAGTTTTACTACTTGCATTCTACTTAGTTTCTCTCTTTTTTGTAGGTATTACTGAGTTTTCTTTAATGTTCCTTCTCAAAAAGGGCTTTTTATTTATTTTTCTTTTTTTGTTTTTGATGATTGAAAATTTTATCGTCAAAAAAAATAATTTAACGGAAGGAAATTCATATACAATGCTTTTATCGGTACTTTTAATTGGTGCTTTTTATGAAACAATGTATTCAAAAACCATTATTTTTTCCAATATTTTGTTACTATTAGGTTATCGGAAAATATACAGTATAAAGTCGGGTATTGATGTTGGGCGTAAATTATTTGATGCTGGGCTTTGGATTGGTGCAGCCGCACTAATTTACCCCCCAAGCTTATTATTTGGAGTACTTATTTTTTTAGCGGTCGCCATTTATCAAAAATTATATATTCAAAATTTTATAATTCCAATTTTCGGATTAGCAACACCCTTTTTGTTATTCTTTACGTACAGTTTATATGTAGAAAATGCGGAGTTATTTTACCAATTATTTCAATTTCAATATAGTTTAGATTTCACAGCCTACCATCAATTAAAATACTTAATTCCATTGACCCTCGTTTTAACCATCACTACTTGGTCAATTTTAGCAGTAACTCCTAAAATTGTACAAATTAGTAATACATTACGTTTGTCATGGAACGTACTTTTAGCTCAATTAGTAATTGCAACGGTAATCATTTTTTTCTCACCAGTTAAAAACGGTTCAGAAATGTTGTATTTAGTATTTCCGTGTGTAGTGATAATTACCAATTTTATTCAAAAAAGCCAATCGAAAAACTTTAAGAACTTAATATTATATTTATTTTTATTGGTTGCTATTGGAGTATATTTTTTATAATTTTTGTCCGAACGCAAGATCACCAGCGTCACCTAATCCTGGAAGTATATATCCTCTACTGTTTAATGTTGGATCTACAGTTGCAATCCATAATTTGGTAGATTCAGGTAATTTTTCTTGTAGTAATTTAATACCATCATTGGAACCTATTACACAAGCTACTATTACTTCTTTTGGTGTTCCATGGGCTTTTAAACCTTCAAAAACACTGACTAAAGATTGTCCAGTTGCCAACATAGGATCAGCCAAAATTAGGGTTTTCCCTTCTAAATTGGGTGATGCAAAATATTCTACTTTAATTTCAAATTCTGTTTCCGAAGTATGTTTCCTATAAGCTGAGATAAAGGCATTTTCTGCATCATCAAAATAATTTAAGAACCCTTGATGCAACGGTAATCCAGCTCTTAAAATAGAACACAATACAATATCATTTTTATGAACATACATTTCCTTTGTACCAAGCGGTGTGGTAATGGTATTTTTTTCGAAGGTCAATGTTTGACTAATTTCATAGGCTAAAATTTCACCTATTCTTTCTATATTTCTTCTAAAACGTAAAGAATCTTTTTGAATATCTACATTTCTAATTTCTGAAATAAATTTATTTAAAATGGAATTTTTAGATTCTAATATATATGTTGTCATAAAGTGTATTTTCCGCAAAAATAATTATAATAATTGGTTTTAAAGATGTAGTTGTTTTTAATATTGCTAATTTATAGTCTGTCAAAATAGTTAAAACAACTTACTCCGTTAGTTTTTCTACTATTTTTTGAGGTGGAATGCTTCGCATCACATCTTCATAGCCTTCACAAACTTTGTTCCCGTAAATAGAACAAGGAATATTTGGATATTTGTTTAAATCTGGTAAAATAGCGTTTTCAAATGGTTGATTAAATGGTGCAAAACCTGTAAACGGGTGCGTAATTCCCCAAATAGTAAACGTTGGAATGCCAAATAGTGCTGAAAAATGTGCATTCCCAGAATCCATACTTAACATTTTATCCAAGTTCGAAATTAAAATTAATTCCTGATCGAGTTTTAGTTTTCCAGTTACGTTTGTTGTGTTTTCATATTTGGAAGCTATGTTTTCTAAAATTTCAGCTTCTTTTTTTCCACCTCCAAATAATAAAATTTTTAAATTATCTTTTTTTGAAAGCAATTCAATAACTTGTTCCATTAAATCAATAGGATACATTTTGGAGTTGTACTGAGCAAAAGGCGCAATACCAATCCAGTTTGAGTTTTTTTTGTCCGTAATTTTAATTATTTCTGAAGTAAGCTCTTGCTTTCTAGGAAAAGTTGGAGTATCAATTGAAATATTAAACCCTAAAGAATTAAATACATCTGCATAGCGTTGATGTGTTGTTTTTAATTGTTTAAAAACCTTATTTTTAGTCGCTGTTAATGCTCTTTTTTCATTTCTACCCTTATTAACAAACGCTACTTTTTTTCCAGAAAAAGCAAATAAAGCCCGCAACACTTTGGAACGCAACACGTTGTGTAAATCCGCAACAACGTCAATTTTTAGAGATTTTAACTCCTTAAATAATTTATAAATTCCTAAAAGCCCTTTGTGCTTACCATTAACTTCCGCAGCAAAAAACGTTACATTTTCCAGCGAATTAAAAACAGGTTTTAAAAACGGCTTCGAAAGCACCGTAATTTGAACGTTTGGATATTTTTTTATGAGTTCACGCAACACAGGAACTGTCATTGCAACATCGCCCATTGCAGATAATCGGATGACTAATAAATGTTTTTTATCCATTAAATAATGTATATTAGTTCACAAAAGTAAGGAATTGTTTGAGCCCAAAAAATTTAAAAAACAACCTATTACAATTTAAAACGGCTCACTTTTTTAGAAATTGTTTAAATTTGCTTAAATATTCAAAGTTATATGATACAATCAATGACCGGCTACGGTAAAACCGTATTGCAATTAGCATCCAAAAAAATTACGATTGAATTAAAATCGCTGAACAGTAAAAATTTAGACTTAAATGTTAGAATTCCTTCATACTACAGAGAAAAAGAGCTGGATATTCGAAAAAAATTAGCTGCCGTATTGGATAGAGGTAAAATAGACTTTTCTATTTATATTGAAGAAAATGCTGGTGAAGGTTCTGCAAAAATAAACGAAGCGGTTATAAAAGAATATATCAATCAGCTGAAAAAAGTAGTTGATGGCGATGAAACAGAATTGCTAAAAATGGCGATTCGTTTACCAGATGCTTTAAAAACAGAGCGTGAGGAATTGGATGAAAATGAGTGGAACGAAATTGTAAATGGTATTGATGAAGCTGTTGAAAAAATAAACATTTACAGATCCGATGAAGGCACAGTGTTGTGGGACGATTTTGTTTTAAGAATTTCAAATATTGAAAGATTATTAGATGAAGTTATTGAAATTGATCCTGAACGCATGATTTTAGTGAAGGAAAAATTAATGAAAGGTGTTGCTGAGTTAGAAGCAAAAGTTGATGAAAACAGGTTTGAACAAGAACTGATCTATTACATTGAAAAACTAGACATTACCGAAGAAAAAGTACGTTTGAAAAACCATTTAGACTATTTTAAAAAGGAACTAAACACCACAGTTTCCAATGGTAAAAAATTGGCTTTTATTACCCAAGAAATTGGTAGAGAAATTAACACCATCGGTTCAAAATCCAATTATGCAGCAATGCAAAAATTAGTCGTTCAAATGAAGGACGAATTGGAAAAAATTAAAGAGCAAAGTTTAAACGTTTTATAAAATTAGTATATTGAAAACAACAGGAAAACTAATTGTTTTTTCAGCACCATCAGGATCTGGAAAAACAACTATTGTACGCCATTTGTTAGAACAACAGGAATTAAATTTAGATTTTTCAATTTCGGCAACTTCACGTGAAAGTAGAGGAAACGAGGTAAATGGAACGGATTATTATTTTATTTCATCAGAAGAATTTAAAAAACACATTAATAATGAGGATTTTATTGAGTGGGAAGAAGTATACACGAACAACTTTTACGGAACTCTAAAAAAAGAAATTGAGCGTATTTGGAGTTTGGGAAAGCATGTAATTTTTGACATTGATGTTGTTGGTGGATTGAATATTAAAAGTCAATTTCCTAATGAAACATTGTCTATTTTTGTGCAACCACCTTCTATTGAAGAAATGGAGAAACGATTAAGAGGTAGACAAACCGATAGTGAAGAAAAAATACAAGAACGTGTTGCAAAGGCAGACAACGAACTAAAATTCGCCAAAGATTTTGATGTTATTTTAGTAAATGACACCTTAGATATTGCAAAAAAAGAGGCGTATAATTTAGTTTCAAATTTTATAGTATAAATGAAAATAGGCTTATTTTTTGGCACATTTAACCCAATTCATATTGGGCATATGATTATTGCCAATTATATGGTCGAATTTTCAGATTTGGATGAAGTTTGGTTTGTAATAACGCCGTTAAGTCCGTTTAAAAAAAAGCTATCTATGTTGCCAAATCATCATAGGTTAGGTATTGCAACTATTGCTGTTGAACCATTTCCAAAGTTAAAAACGTCGGATATTGAGTTTAAAATGCCCGAACCGAATTATACCATTCATACATTAATAAAAATTGAAGAAAAATTTCCAGAACATCAGTTTTGCTTAATAATGGGTGAAGACAATTTAAAAGGGTTTCATAAATGGAAAAATTACGAAATCATTCTTCAAAATTATGAACTATACGTATATCCTCGAATTTCAGAAGGTACAACGGATATTCAATTTGAAGGACATTCAAAAATAAAAAAAGTAAACGCTCCTATTGTTGAAATTTCTTCAACATTTATTAGAAAATCAATTAAAGAGCAAAAAGATATACGCACTATGCTACCCGAAAATGTTTGGGGTTATATTGATGAAATGAATTTTTACAAAGTATAACTTTAGCGTAGTTTTAACAGTAATATCATTATAAAATGAAGTTAAATTAACGATATTTCGGCAAGTATTTGTTTTAAATTTTATGTCAGCAAAAACCAGTAAAAAAGCACGATTACGGAAAAAACTTTTTAATAAGTACCGTTTAGTTATTTTAAATGAAGACACTTTTGAAGAAAAGTTATCATTTAAATTAACCCGACTAAACGTGTTTGTTTTTGGCGGTTTATTTTCAATATTGTTAATCATTGGAACTACTTATTTAATTGCCTTTACAGGTTTAAAGGAGTATATCCCTGGCTATTCTTCTACAAAGTTAAAAAAAGAAGCGACCCTTTTAGTCTATAAAACCGACTCAATTCAACAAGTTTTGGAAGTGAATAATTTATACCTTCAAAAGGTAAAAGAACTTTTAACAGGGAAAATTTCAGAAGTAATGTTTGATAAAGATTCTGTTTTACAAACTATTAAATACAACAAAGACACCATGCGTGTGAGTCCGTCTGAGCAAGATTTAGAATTTAGATTGGACATTGAGCGCACCGATAGATATAGTATTTTTGATGAAGCGGTGAAAGATACTGATGTGGTATTTTTTGCTCCAGTTGTTGGAACATTAACAGACGGCTATAACCCAAAAAACAAACATTACGCTGTAGATATTGTTGTGGCTGCAAATACACCTGTTAAATCTGTTGCGGATGGAACTGTTATTTTTGCGGAATGGACAGCAACTACAGGACATGTAATTATTATAGAACATAACGGAGGGTTTATTTCGGTGTACAAACACAATACTTCCTTACATAAAGAGCAAGGAGATTTTGTAAAATCTGGGGAAGCAATTGCTTCGGCAGGAAATACCGGCGAATTAAGTACAGGGCCACATTTACATTTTGAATTATGGAGCGGTGGTTACCCTGTAGACCCAACCTATTATATTGATTTTGAATAACTAATGAGTATTAAATCTATTTTAGCAAAACCTTTTGCAAAACAAGTAAGCACACGAATTTACAAGAAAAGCAACAATGCTGTTGAAGTTCAATATAACGTGTTAAAAAAATTGTTGAAACAAGCAAAAGACACCGCATTTGGAAAGGATCATCATTTTTCAAGTATAACTTCTTACGAGGAATTTAAACAGCACGTTCCTATAGTCGATTATGAAGGCTTAAAAGACTATATAGAGCGCGTAAAAGATGGAGAAAGCGATGTTTTATGGAAAGGAAAACCATTGTATTTTGCAAAAACATCAGGAACAACGTCTGGAACAAAATATATTCCATTAACAAAGGAATCTATGCCCTTGCATATAGAATCGGCTCGGAATGCCATTTTAATGTATATTAATGAAACCAAAAAAGCCGATTTTTTAGACGGAAAAGTCATTTTTTTACAAGGAAGTCCTGAATTAAATGAAAAAAACGGAATTAAAATAGGGCGACTTTCAGGAATTACTGCGCATTATGTTCCAAGTTATTTAACAAAAAATAGATTACCAAGCTGGGAAACTAATTGTATTGAAGATTGGGAGGCTAAAGTTGAAGCTGTTATTGACGAAACTATTAATGAAAACATGACGTTAATTGGCGGAATTCCTTCGTGGGTACAAATGTATTTTGAACGAATTGTTGCCAGAACTGGTAAAAAAGTAGGAGACGTTTTTCCAAATTTTAATTTGTTTGTCTACGGAGGTGTAAATTATGAACCATATAGAAATAAATTTGAAGATTTAATTGGTAGAAAAGTAGATGCTATTGAATTGTATCCAGCTTCTGAAGGCTTTATTGCCTATCAAGATTCTCAAAAAGAAGAAGGAATGTTACTATTAATTGACAACGGAATATTTTACGAGTTTATTGACGTGGAAGAATATTTCAATGAAAAACCTGCCCGAATTTCAATTAAAGATGTAAAAATTGGTGTTAATTACGTTATTATTTTAAATACCAATGCAGGGTTATGGGGTTATAATATTGGAGACACCGTAAGGTTTGTTTCACTAAACCCACCAAGAATTGTAGTTTCTGGCAGAATTAAACATTTTATTTCAGCATTTGGAGAACATGTTATTGGGAAAGAAGTTGAAGATGCTATAAATAGTCAAACTGTGGATACAAGTATTGCTATTAACGAGTTTACAGTGGCTCCACAAATTACCCCAGAAAAGGGTTTACCTTACCACGAATGGTTTATTGAATTTGAAAATGGCCCTGAAGATTTAGTCGATTTCGCAAAAAAAGTAGATCAAGAATTACAACAACAAAACACCTATTATTACGATTTAATTGTTGGTAAAGTATTACAACCATTAAAAATTACCTGTATTGAAAAAGGTGGTTTTAATAATTATATGAAATCTGTCGGGAAATTAGGAGGACAAAACAAAGTTCCTCGATTATCAAATGATAGAAATATAGCGGATGAATTAATAAAGTTTGTAGAAAAATAAAAGTAGTATTTGTGAATTAAAACAGTCTTAACTTTTACTTAAAGTTAAGACTGTTTTTTGGTTACATTCTAATAAATCATTTCAATTTTAAACAAGAAAAAAGGTTTATTTAGAAATTTTGAAACTAAATTATATATTACTTTTTAGCATACAACATTGGATTTGTATCCTCATCATTGTACATTTTCATTTGTTTGTAAACTTTCATAAACTTCTCTCCTGATGAAAAATCGCTTAATAAATCATCAATAGCTGTAGATAAATCCACACGTTGTTCCAATAAAACGTTTAATTTTTCTTGACATTTAGCTCTATGTTCTATAGAAGCACTTTCTCTAGTTGCTTCTTCGTTCATATGGTATATTTTTAAAGCTAAAATAGATAGTCTATCAATTGCCCATGCAGGTGTTTCAGAATTAATTTTAGCACCTTCTTTGACTTTTACATCTTTAAATTGATTCAAAAAATAACTATCAATATATTCCACCATATCCGTTCTATCTTGGTTAGAAGCATCAATTTTTCGTTTTAAAATAATAGCTTCTTTTGGATCAATATCTGGCAAACGAATAATATCTTCATAATGCCATTGAACGGTGTCAATCCAATTTTTTCTGTATAATAAATGTTCAAAAGTAGCTGCCTCATAAGGATTTTCAAATGATTGATCTACGCTATCTACAACGTGATATTTTGCAATTACTTCATCAAAAAGCTGATTGTATTTTTGTGCACTCATACTTGTATTTCTAATATATATAAATATTCAACTGTTTCCAGTTACTTTATGGTTTCTATGTGTTGTTTTATCAGTTATTAAACCTTTATTCTTATAGCTTAAAAAATAATTTTAAAGTTAACCCTTTTTATTAAATCTGGCACTATTTTCGAAATTCATTTATTTTTCGATTTACAGAAGCCTATTTTTTTTTCAGTAAAAACCTACGAAAATTTACGTTCAATTATAGCTATAAAACGTTCTTCGTAATCTTCTTTATTATTCCAATTATAATCTGGCTTTACAAAATCATTTATAAATTCTAATGCTTCATCTGCAGATTTAAATGAATTTAATTGTGATAAAACTCTATTGAAATCTTCCTGACTTCCATCAAATAAATGTTTTACAAAAGCAATTCTATCATTCAATCCAACTTGAATATTTGTTGAATATAAAACATCATTGATCGACCTCTTTTTAACCTCTTCTACCTTTTTAGTTTCAAATACAGGACTCTCTTTTGTCACTTTTTCAAACATACTGGTTGCAATATCTGCAGAAACGGCATCTTTAAATTCTTCTTCAAAATTTAATCTTAAAGAAGGCATTCCATCTTGTTCAATTACTTTTTCAATTTCAAATAGAGATATTTCTTTTTCTTCTACCGATTCAATTATTGTTTCCTCAACAAATTCTTCTTCAATTATTAAAATTTCTTCTTCAAGATTATCTTCTATTGAATCCAATATCAGCTCTTCCTCAAACTCTTCAATTACTTCAATACTTTCTACAATTTCTTTTTCTACCTCCAAAATAGTATCCGCTATTTCTTTTCCTTCAATTTCTTCAATGGTTTCAATTTTTTCCTCAAAAACAAGTTTTTCGGCGGTTTCGTCGATAATTTCAGAAGACTCCATTATAATGTCTTCTTCTTCCTCAAAAGGTACTTTTGGCGTTTCAATCGCTATTTCTTCAACTTTTTTTGAAATAATTGGAGCTTCTTCACTTAAAATTGTATTGGAAATATTATTATTTACAAACTTTAACACTGTCAATTTTTCATAAACCTCCTGTGCTTTCTTATGTAACACCAACACATCATCCTTATTTTCTAATTGTAATATACTGTTTGCCAGACTAACTAGTTCATCTGCTATTTTTTTGTGCATAAGTTGGTTTGTTAAATGATTTCCGATGAATATTTTTTATATAAATTTGTATCATCTCAAAAATCTAAGTAAAGATTGCTGAAATAATATTTAACGAATGTAGAAAAATTATCACTATTTTTTCTCATTTATTATAAAGTAAAAAATATACAATAACCTTTCAACCGTGAAATTACAAAATGTTTCTTGAAAATACAGTAAATCAAAGTGAACAATTTGGCTGGATAGAAGTAATTTGCGGCTCTATGTTTTCTGGTAAAACAGAAGAATTAATTCGCCGATTAAAAAGAGCACAATTTGCAAAGCAAAAAGTAGAAATTTTTAAACCAGCTATTGATGTGCGTTACGACGTTGAAAAAGTTGTATCGCACGATGCCAATGAAATTAGAAGCACTCCCGTTCCTTCCTCAGCAAACATTCGACTTTTAGCAAATGATGTTGACGTTGTTGGCATTGATGAAGCGCAATTTTTTGACGATGAAATTGTAGCTGTTTGTAATGATTTAGCCAACAGAGGCATACGTGTTATTGTTGCTGGTTTAGATATGGATTTTAAAGGAAACCCTTTTGGTCCCATGCCAGCACTTATGGCAACTGCAGAATACGTGACCAAAGTTCATGCTGTTTGTACAAAAACAGGAAATTTAGCACATTATAGTCATAGAATAACTTCCAATGAAGAATTAGTAATGCTTGGGGAAACTCAAGAATATGAACCTTTAAGCAGAGCAGCGTATTTTAAAGTAATTCAACAAGAAAAAATTAAAAAGGCCGAACAAAAAAATCATGGAAAATAACAACGTTACTACCCTTGAAATTGATTTAAATGCAATAGATCACAACCTCCATTTTTTTAAATCAAAACTAAACAATTCAACAAAAATACTTATAGTTATTAAAGCTTTTGGATATGGCGCAGATGCCATTCAGGTTGCCCAATATTTAGAGCCAAAAGTCGATTATTTTGCTGTAGCGTATGCAGATGAAGGAATTGCATTAAGAAAAGCGGGGATTAAAACACCCATTTTAGTGTTGCATCCTCAAAAAAGTAACATTTTAAAAATTATTGAATACAATTTAGAGGCTACCATGTATTCTGTTGGTTTGTTAAAATCGTTAATAGAGATTGTACAAACAGAAAATTTAACTAACATTCCAATTCATTTAAAATTTAATACAGGTTTAAACAGATTAGGTTTTAATAAAAGTGACATTCCAGAAATTATTTCATTAGTAAACAATCAAAAAAATACTTTTGTAACATCTATTTTTTCTCATATTGCTGCAAGTGAAGATTTAAATGAGCGTGCATATACCTTAAACCAAATTCAAAGTTTTGAAGCTATTTCTTCTGAATTAATACCTCAATTGGGAAATACTCCTTTCCGACATATGCTAAATACGTCGGGAATTATAAATTATGCAAAGGAGGCGCAATTTGATATGGTTCGTTTAGGAATTGGCTTGTATGGTTTTGGAAATGATGACAACCAAACCAAACATTTAAAAAGCGCTCTGACTTTAAAAACCGTTATTTCACAAATTCATACCATTCATAAAGGAGATAGTTTAGGCTATAATCGATCTTACAAAGCTGAAGGAACTACTAAAACCGCTACGTTACCAATGGGACACGCAGATGGAATTTCACGTCAGTTTGGAAAAGGAGTTGGCTACGTTTATATCAACAACCAAAAAGCACCTATTATAGGAAATGTTTGTATGGATGTAATTATGGTAAATATTACAGGAATAAATTGTAATGAAGGCGATGAGGCATTTATTTACAGAGACAATTTACACATTGAGCATATTGCAAAATCCGCCAATACAATACCTTATGAATTATTAACAGCTATTTCTCAAAGAGTTCGACGAGTATTAAAACGTTAAATTATTTTATATATTTGCAACATATAATTAATAAATTTCAAAAAAATGGGAATGTTAAAAGAGTTTAAAGAATTTGCAGTAAAGGGAAACCTTGTTGATATTGCAGTTGGTTTTGTTATGGGTGCTGCCTTTAATAAAATTGTATCTTCATTTACTGGTGGAATTGTTTCTCCACTAATTGGTCTAATTTTCCAGTCAGACTTCAAAGATTTAAAGTATGTTTTAACAGAAGGAGTTGTTGATGAAGCTGGTGCTATTACTGGTGAAGTTGCTGTTTTATATGGTGAATTTTTAACAAACTTAATCGACTTTATTATTGTAGCATTTGTAATGTTTATGATGATTAAAGCAATTAATAAAACAAAAAAGAAAGAAGTTCCTGCTCCTGCAGCACCAAAAGGACCTTCACAAGAAGATTTACTTGTTGAAATTAGAGATTTATTAGCTAAAAAATAAATCCATAAAACACAAAATATTATTGTTGTTTTTATAAAACAAAAGAGGTTCATACTCGGTATGAACCTCTTTTTACGTTTTCCAAATAAAAAATTATCGGAAAAACTAAAAAAATTACAACATATCATTAATAAAAGCTCTTTTTCTTTAAATAAAAAGTTTTTTATTTTTCAAAATAAAATCAAAAAACTATCTTTGCGAACATTAAAAATACGATTAAACTAAAAAGATTAATTATCTAAATTATAAACAGTTAAAGTAATGACAAAGGTTACAGGAAAAGTTGCACAAATTATCGGTCCAGTTATTGACGTTGAATTTGGCTCTGGATCAGTTCTTCCAAAAATATACGATTCGTTAGAAATTATTAAAAAGGACGGATCACTTTTAGTATTAGAGGTTCAATCTCATATTGGAGAAGATACTGTTAGAACAATTTCAATGGATTCAACAGATGGTTTAAGTAGAGGAACTGAAGTTGTTGCTACAGGAAACGCTATTCAAATGCCAGTTGGAAAAGATATCTATGGACGATTATTTAACGTAATTGGTGATGCTATCGACGGATTAGGGAATTTACCTAAAGAAGGTGAAAATGGCTTACCTATTCACCGTCAAGCTCCTAAGTTTGAAGAACTATCTACTTCAACTGAAGTTTTATTTACAGGAATTAAAGTTGTTGATTTAATTGAGCCTTACGCAAAAGGAGGTAAAATTGGGTTATTTGGTGGTGCAGGTGTAGGTAAAACGGTATTAATTCAGGAATTAATTAACAATATAGCAAAAGGTCACGGTGGTTTATCCGTATTTGCTGGTGTAGGTGAAAGAACACGTGAAGGAAATGACCTTTTAAGAGAAATGTTAGAGTCTGGTATTATTAAATACGGTGATGATTTTATGCACTCTATGGAAAGTGGAGGATGGGATTTATCTAAAGTTGATAAAGCTGGAATGAGAGAATCAAAAGCTACATTCGTTTTCGGTCAAATGAATGAGCCACCAGGAGCACGTGCTCGTGTTGCTTTATCTGGTTTAACAATTGCTGAATATTTCCGTGATGGTGCTGGTGAAGGACAAGGGAAAGATGTATTATTCTTCGTAGATAATATTTTCCGTTTTACACAAGCTGGTTCTGAGGTTTCTGCACTTTTAGGTCGTATGCCATCTGCGGTAGGTTACCAACCAACATTAGCAACTGAAATGGGTGCTATGCAAGAGCGTATTACTTCAACAAAAAATGGTTCAATTACATCAGTTCAAGCGGTATACGTACCTGCGGATGATTTAACGGATCCTGCTCCTGCTACAACATTTGCGCATTTAGATGCTACAACGGTATTATCTCGTAAAATTGCTGAGTTAGGTATTTATCCTGCGGTTGACCCGTTAGATTCTACTTCAAGAATTTTAACAGCTGATATTTTAGGAAAAGAACATTATGATTGTGCACAACGTGTAAAAGAGTTGTTACAACGCTATAAAGAATTACAAGATATTATTGCTATTTTAGGTATGGAAGAATTATCTGAAGAAGATAAATTAGCTGTACATAGAGCTCGTAGAGCACAACGTTTCTTATCTCAACCTTTTCATGTAGCGGAACAATTTACAGGAATACCTGGAGTTTTAGTTGATATTAAAGACACTATTAAAGGATTTAATATGATTTTAGATGGTGAGTTAGACAAATATCCTGAAGCAGCATTCAACTTAAGAGGATCCATTCAAGATGCTATTGATGCTGGTGAAAAAATGTTAGCGGAAGCGTAATTCAATTGATAATTATCAATTGACAATTATCAATTATCAATTATTAAATTATGATTTTAGAAATAGTATCACCAGAAGCAAC
>JAGPIQ010000028.1 GCA_018054895.1 Lutibacter sp.
GCATTTGCAAGAATATCACTTTCAGCACCTTCAATAACCGCTGTGTCATCCCAATTAACACGTTCCACTTTCATACCCTCTTTCAATCCAAAATTATTGATGTTTACTGAAAAATCTGAATAGGCTGTTTCACTCGAATTAATCATCCACAACACCATTTTATTGTCTTTTACAAATGCCATAGATGCAACATTATCAAAATTAGAAAGTGTTTGACTAACATAAGTAGCATCCACTGCATTTTCTGCAAATTTTTTCATAATGTAATACGACCTCATGCGTCTTCCATTTTCACTTCCAGTAAAAACAATTGGTCTTGCATAATATTTATTGAAATTATTATTTTTCATCCATACTTCAAAAAATAGTTCACCTTGAATACCACCTTCATACGAATTGCACTTATCAGTATACCAAGAAAGCGCATTTGTAATAGGAACCTCTACTTCTGTAGTTTGGCCACCTCCACCATGAGAACTTTCATCATTAATACCTATTTTTCCTGTTTTTTTAACCGCAGTAACGTATTCTGGCCATGTATCACTTCCACCATATTTATGTGCTCCATATCCATAAACATATTGATCCACATTATTAGAAATATAGGTATTAACTGTTGTTATACCCTGCGTTAATGACCAAGATCCAGCATCAACGATAAGAGGCATCGCTATATTTCTTGAAGCTAAATTACTAATTAAAGATTCAATAGTCGCTTTTGCTCTAGTGGCTGTCATTATTGACCATTCTTTAGATGTAGACAAGTACGTTATAGGCACATTATTCACACTCATATATTCGATATAATCCGCTAAAAAACGACCATATTTAACACCGTCAAAAGATTTTGTTCCTGTGGTAGCATCTGTAGAACTATCGTAGGATTCATCATAAATAAACGTAGGTAAATTATTTCTATTCCCTTGATTGTACCCATGATAATCAGATTTCATAGTTGCAAAAAACTTAATATCAGGGTTTGCTGCAAGTAACATTTTCATACTTAAAACCTGTTCAGCATACGTGCCATCCAAATCAACAACACCCTCTGTCATTTCTTGTAATTTATCATACTTAACCCTAAAGGTGTTAAAAGGAATATCTTTAACCAACCAATCTACTATTTCACTTTTATTGGGAGCCAACAATAAAGCTGGCGCATTTCGCTCCATATCACCACCCATCAATACAATTTTTTGCTTGGTATTACTTGCATTTATGCTTACTGATTTTACGAAAGGCATGCTAGCTGCTTGAAAATTTGTGATGGCTGTATTTAAGCTTGTTGTAGCTTGGGTAATTTCTGATTGACTTGCTGAACAATTTTCCACAACCACAGTAGCTGTGTTTATAGCTGTTTCTAAAAGGTTATAATCACTTTGTGAATATTCTCCACCTGCAGTACCAATAACCGCTGAATCAAGTAAAGATTTCCCTGATGTTACTGCATTTGCTAGCAACAATCGGTTTTCATCTGCTACAGACAACGTAATATTATCAAAATAAAATTGCCCATTACTATTATACATAAATAGTGATTGAATATCAATTTTAGCCAAATTACTTGCAGATTCTAGAAACGGAACACCTGCGGTCATTAATACACCATCTGCATAAAAATCAATTGTTTGAGTCGTAAAATTAACATAAGCGCTTATGGTATAGGTGGTGTTTACAACTAAAGTAACTTTTGGAGATCCATCAGTAAAACCACCAGGAGTACCCGAAGATATGGTTGTTGCATATTTTATGCTTGACGAAGAAGATCCTACATCAATAGTGGATAAATACTGCCCTGTAGCCGATACTAAATTTATCTGACAACTTGAGTAACTACGTGAAGCAGACACATCAAAAGAGAAAGATACATTATTGGTTATAGACGTAAATGTTCTATAAGCTGAAGGTTTAGTTATATTATGATTAAATTTAAGCTTTCCACCTTCAACTGTTACACGACCGGTAGTATTATATTCCGTCCATTCAGAAGGTAATACTCCTGCTGTATCAAAAGTATCATTTACGCTACTGCCACATGGAGTGGTTTGAGCAAAATTATTTAAGGCAATAAATAAAATTGAAATAAATAGTAATTTTATTTTCATTTTTTTAGTTTTTTAATTTATATATTCAAAGCTATTAAATTTCAACGCTTTAGAATTCTCATTTAAGTTGTATAAATGTTGCAATTATACTTTAAGTTGAAAAAAATAAAGACAGGGCAAAGCCTGTCTCTATTTTACTTTAATAAATATCAAACAACTGTTGAAATTTAAAATAGGTATTCTTTTAAAAAAATATCCTTTATTAATACAATTGCCTATTCCTAAATCGATTGCTATTTTTTAATCACTCGCTTAGTAAATTCATTATTTTCAGTTTTAACCTTAAATACATAAACTCCTGTAGTTAAGTTTGAAATATCAACTTGAGGATTAGTAGTACTTAATAATGCTCTACCATTTACATCATAAACAGTAATATCTAATATTATTTCTTGAGTGTTTTTTATAATAACAACATTGCTTGTTGGATTAGGATAAAAACTCCAGTTTAATTCTTGATTAAAACTTTCTGCACTTAGTGTTCCTTCTACAATTGTTCCGAATGCTGACCATTTGTCTGCACTTTGGTATGCAGTAGTAGTTCCTGTAGGTACATGTAAAGTTGCTGTTGAAGGATCTGTTGTTCCAGAAAAAACCTCATCAGTTAGTGCTAAAGGTGCTGCATGATCTACTTGTACATTTTTTAAACTTACGCAATCCTTAAATGCATCAATATCAATCGCTGTAATTGTACTAGGTAAAATTATTGAACTAATTCCCGTTCCCATAAATGCTTGTTTCCCTATACCTGTCAAATTACTATTAATAGAAACTGCAGTAAGTGCAGCACAACCATTAAAAGCATTTGCATTAATATAAGTCAGCCCACTAATATCTATATTAGTTAATAAAGTACAACCTTGAAAAATACCATTACCAACCGTTTGTACACTTCCAAAATTCACAACAGTTGTTAGCGATGTTGCCCCCATAAAAGTTTGCCATCTACTAGTAGCTTGGTCTCCTACTGCTGTCATCCCAACTGGAAATGTAATAGTTTGTAATGAGGCACAGTTTTGAAATGAATTTTGATTAAATGACATATTAGTTACAGAACTTGGAAACGTAACTGATGTTAATCCACTATTTCTAAAAGAAACATTTTTAAAAAGCGTTATAGTATTTGGAAAAACTATTGAAGTTAACGTACAATTTTCAAATGCATTTGCACCAATCGTGGTTATTTGAGTCGAAGAAAGATCTAAAGATGTTAATGAGGTACCATTCTTAAAAGCGTTATTCCCAATTTCAGTAATAAGATAACTCGTTGAACCATCGCTTACCGAGGCAGGAAGCACTATATCTCCGGACAATGCCGTTCCATTTTTTAATGTGCAATTCGCAACATCTACGGTGCTCACTGCATATGTAACACCATCCGCAGTGGTGAAATCTTGTGCATTAACCAATGTTAATGTTAAAATAGTAAATAAATTAAGTAATGTTTTTTTCATAATAAAAAGTTTAAATTATGTAACAATAATAACTATTCTCAAGCATAAAAATGGGGTAATAATCGCTCAAAAGATGGGTAATAATCGTGCATTTTTGTAATTTCAATTCTTAAAAGATAAGAATTAAAACGAATATACTCAGCAATTAGTTAACCATTACATCTAAAAAAAGAGTGAAAATTTATTTATTTTTAGAACAAAAAAAAACAGCATCTCAAATAATTTTAAGATGCTGTTACTATTTAATTTAGGAATACAATCAATCTAAAATGAAACTATTACCTATTTTGAAGTTTCTCTACTATTATGAATTCAAAACGCCTTCCCAACCTTTACTTCTAATTTCAGCTCCAACTTCACGTAAAACTTTAACATCTTCTGGATGCATTTCACCAGAAGGTAAAGGTCCTGTGTTTAGCAATAAATTGGCTGGATAACTGGCTGCTGTTTTTAGCATTTGTATCACCTCACTTTTATTTTTATGATTACCATCTTCTGTTTTGGTGTAACCCCATCCTTTTTTCTGTAAGTGATCACAAATTTCTAAAGGCTTGCTTGGCTGCTCTCCTTTATTAAATTTATGTTCTGGCGCAAGAAAATCTTCAGTTCCTAACATTCCTTGTTTGTAAGAAACTAAAGCTTGTGGTTGTTTAGAATGTACTAAATCATACAATTCTTGAATTTTAAATTTACTTCTATCACCAGAAGCAGGTGTTGAAAATCCGTCCAACCAAATACCTGCAATTGGAGCGTAATTGGTCAATAATTCATCGACTTGATTACTCATAAATTCCAAATATTTTTCTAACTTATGCTCTTCACCATATTTATAGAAAGGCTCTTGCGTTTCGTATTTTGGACGTGCTGCTCCACCCCATTCATCATTGTTTGGTGCGTGTGGATGTTGCCAGTCTCTACCATGTGAATAGTATAAGAAAAATGCCAATCCTTTTTTGTTACATTGCTCAGAAAGTTCAGCTACTAAATCTCTTTTTGCTGGAGAATTGGTACTTTTAAAATCTGTGTATTTTGAATCCCACAAACAAAAACTATCATGATGACGCGTGGTTAAGTTGATATATTTCATACCAGATTCTAAAGCTAAATCGGTTATAAAATCTGCATCAAATTTTTCAGCCGTAAATTGGTCTTTCAGTTTTGCATATTCCGCTACATGTATTTGCTCATTGTACATTACCCATTCATGTCTTCCTAAAATAGAATACAATCCATAATGAATAAACATTCCATAACGCGCATCTTTAAACCAATCTATAGAAGCTTGGCGAGGATCTTTAAGATAGGCATCTTTCACCCCATTCAAATAGTTAGGAACATAAGTTGTCCCTTTAAGACTCATGCAATTGGTCATTAAAAATGCCCCAGTTGTTGCTAATGCTGAAAGCTCTATGAATTTTCTTCTTTCCATTTTAGTATTATTTTTACAGTGTTAATCGTGATCCGTTTTTTTAATATTTTTTAAATCAACTTCCTTAAAATATTTATCTAAAATATATTGAGGTTGCTTATTGTCTGGTACTTGTTTTAATAATTTGTAATCATATTCCATTGGTAAAATTACCGCTGGATTCATATCTGCTGTATCATCTGAAGTAACATACCAAGACTTCATTAAATCTGATAATTCATCTAATTTAGCTTTGTTCTGTGGAATTTCAGCAAGGTTATTTAGTTCTAACGGATCATTTGCCAAATTGAATAATTGCTGATAATTTTGATTCGGATATTTAATTAATTTCCATTCATTTGTTCGTACAGCTCTTACTGTATTTCGGTATGCTGTATATAAAGATGTTCGCGTAGTTGCTTTCTTTCCTCTTAATATCGCTGCAAAATTTTCACCATCTATATTTTTAGGTTGCGGTATTTTACACAAATCTGTTAAAGTAGGAAACAAATCATATAAATATAATAAAGCGTCACTTTTTTGATTTTTATTAACACCTGGACCACTAATTATTAACGGTACTTTTGTGCTGTGTTCATATAGATTTTGCTTTCCAACAAAACCATGACTTCCAATAGCCAAACCATTATCTGAAGCAAAAACAATAATGGTGTTATCGAATAAGTTTTTATCTTTTAACGTTTGAATAATATCACCAATACGTTTGTCCATATGACTAATTAATCCGTAATAATCCGCAATAGAAGCTTTAATTATTTCTGGGGTTCTTGGCCAGGGCGCTAAAGTTTCGTCGCGTATATTCATATCATCAAACTTAAAAGGGTGTAACCCTTTGAAATTTCCTGGTAAGGGCATATTTTCATCATTATACATTCCAATATAATCTTCTCTTGGTGATCTTGGATCATGCGGTGCATTGAAAGCTACATAACAGAAAAATGGTTTTTCAGTCCCTTCTTTTGCATAATTACTTAAATAATCAATGGCTGCATCGGCAAATATATCCGTTGAGAATCCCTTTTTAACAGGTGCGGTTAGTTTTCCGTTAGCATCTAAATCTCGTACAGGAGCATTAAAATGATCCGTCATTCCCATAACTAGAGCGCTTTTTCCTTTATCAAAGCTAGCTTCAAACATAGAAGCTTCATTATGCCATTTTCCTGTACCAAAAGTTTCGTATCCATACTGATGAAAATACATTGGCATGGTTGTTTCCCCTTTCAATTTATCATACACATGAAACAAACTTTTTCCACTCATTAACATGGCTCTACTTGCTGCACATACTGCTCCATGATTCCCTCCCATTACGTAGGTGTTCTCAAAACGTACTCCAGAATTTGCCAATCCATCAATAACTGGAGTTTTTATATACGTGTTTCCACTTGCTCCAATAGCATCGGCTCGCTGGTCATCTGAAAAAATAAATAGGATATTAGGCTTTGCTTTCTTGTTTTTTTGGCTATACCCATTGGCACTGCTAAAAAAAATGAAAATACTTGCTAAAATTATAGCTCTTAATTGTCGTTTATTCATTAGTTGTTTAATCTTAAAATTAATTATTTATATACTTTTTTATTTAGAAAATGAAAAAACACACATTTACATCATTTCCCTAATTATTAACAATATTTTTACGCCACACTTTATTTAATCGTTTATTATCTCTAAATGATTACTTTTAGTAACTCTTTTTTAATTACTATGTAACAAAATTAAGCGTTTTCGTTATGTTTATAGACTTTAGATATATCAAAATAGGATAACAAATGTTGCAACCTTAACATTTTTTGGGATAAGTAAGCTATATTAAGCGATGGGAACTATCAATTTAAAGAAAGTTACTTTATAACTTATGTAAATAGAAAAAAGGCTTTCTATAAAGCTTTAAAATCACTCTTACTGAACTTAATTCAGGTTGTTGAGATTTCACTTTATAAAAAGCCTTTTCTTAAATTATTTTTTTGCTTTAAAGCAATATTACCATTCTTCAAAAATTAAATCTTGTTCTACAGCTTGGCGTAAAACTAAGGTATCTTCAACTTTATAATTTTTACCACTTAAAGTATAAGAATAATTTAATGAAATAGATCTATCACTGTTTACAGTACCTGTACCTACTAAATTAGTAACTCCTGAACTTGGTGTATCTAAAGTTACTGCATTTGTAGCTTCATCAATATTTATTACAAAATTTTGATTATTAGCGGTTCCAATTCCTGGTGTTTTTACTGAATTTCTATCTACAGTAGTAACCGCCCAAGTTGCATTTTTAATAAGATCCGCATTGTTATATACAGTTTCATTAATAGTTGCTCCTGAAGCATCCACTTCTTTTTGAGTTCCTTTGTGATAATATACTCCTGAATAAGAACTTATGTATTTTACAACTAAAATAGTATAGTCTTTTGGAAGATCTAAAATTGTTCCGTCTGGATCAAAACCTCCAATAGAATCTAACGACGAACCTGTAATTTTTAAAGGAAGTGCATAAATTTTTTGTGAAGCCATTGGATCATTTGTAAACAAATCTCTGTTTAAAGTTACAGTAACATCTCCTATAAATTTACCTTTTGAAATCACCATTTTAGACGGATCACTTAAACTATAATACGAAGCTGGTAATAATGTAAAACCACTTGCTCCGTCTACCGTAGTTAAAAGACTTGGATCTATTACAAAATCAGCATACTCATCAACAGTATTTTCTCTTTTTCCTCCCATAGACACACCTACTTTAAATGACATTTCATCATAAGTAACAATACTACGTAAAGGTTTTTGACTTGAAAAATAGACTGTTGTTTTATCAAAATCTCCCGTAAAATCCTCATAGGATTCACATGAACTAAAAGCTGCACCAATAAATATGAATGCTAAAGCTATTTTATTTATACTTATTTTCATTTTTTCTTTCATTTTTAATTAAGTTTTACCAACCTAAGTTATTAATTAAATTTGGACTTTTAGATAACTCAGTATATGGTAATGGCGCATAATAATATTTTAAGCTTGTGAAGTTACGTTCTTCAACATCAACTTCTTCATATGTTAACGTAAAATCACTGTTTTTAGTTATTTTCACACCCTTTACAGTTTCATCTAAAGGTAATAAACATCTTCTAAGATCAAAATACCGATGGTTTTCGAAAGCTAATTCTAAACGTCTTTCATTTTGAATTAATTTTCTAAATTCATCTTTTCCTAAGGCTGCTACCTCATCTACATAGGCATTGTTCGTAATTCCTGCTTTCGTTCTAATTAATTTAATAATCGTCACTGCATTTTGTGTTACCCCTGTACCAACACTTGTAGGTCCATAAGCTTCATTAGCTGCTTCCGCAAGATTTAAGAAAAGTTCAGTTCTACGAAAATATGGATTGTAATGACGTGAACTACTTGAATTATCAACACTAAGCATTTGTGGTGTTAAGGACAACCATTTTCTAACATAATATCCTGTTCGAGTGTTTTTTGTATATCGTTCTTTTGAATCGATACCGCCTACATACATTTCTAAATTTCTATTATTAAAATCGCTACCGTTAAACAACACGTTTAAAGCCAATCTAGGATCTCTGTTTGCATAAGGATTAGTAGCGTCATAACCAGATCTAGCATCAGTTATAGGATATCCAGTTTTAGTATAAAAAGCATTTACTAAATTTTGAGAAGGTCCTGTTCTTGCACTACCAAATTCAGCTATTGGATAATTATTATTTTCTAAATTTGAATTTGTGAAAAAGCTTCTCCAAATAAACTCTGAAGGTGTCGTATTACTATCAAAATCTGATGTTGATAAGCTTGTGAAATTTCCAATTTTATTAATAGCATCTTGAGCATATTTTGCTGCAGTTTCCCATTTAGCAGTATATTTAGCAGCATCTACAACAGTAAACTGCCCCATTCC
The DNA here is from genome assembly GCA_018054895.1 of Lutibacter sp. Lineage (GTDB taxonomy): Bacteria > Bacteroidota > Bacteroidia > Flavobacteriales > Flavobacteriaceae > Lutibacter. Next base: position 8,899 of record JAGPIQ010000028.1, read on the forward strand.
TGTTAAAGATACAATGCTGTTGGATTGATATGCTGGACTTGCTGCATACAATGATACTCTTGATTTTAATGCCAATGCTACTTGTTGGTCTGCTCTTCCTATATTTTTGTCTCCAGTAGTTGGATTTGCACCTGAATATTTAAAAGGAAGATAAACGATCGACGAATCTAAATCTTTCACTATTTGAGCAACACATTCTTCATAAGAATTTCTTTTTACAGACACCAAATCTTTTGCCTCCTCTTCAGTTAACAAGTCTAATACAATTGGGTATCCCAAAGCATCACCACTAGCTACTTTACCTCCATAAACTTGCAATAAATGAAAACTCCACCAAGCACGTAAATAAAACGCTTCTCCTTTTAAGTTATTTCTTTTTAATTGATCTTCAGATTCAGATGTAATGTCATACGTAACATTATCTCCTAATCCGTTTTTAAGAAAAATATGAATATTTCTAAGTTGGTTATACGCATTATCCCATTGACCAATTGGATTGTTACTAGGTGTTAAACCACCTGCTCCAATTCTATAAATACTGTTGGTATAATTATTGGTTACAGCATTATCTGTAGCCGCATCTAAAAAGTCACCATCATAGCCATCTACAACGGTATTTGGTAAATTTCCATAAGCATTTAAAAGTATCCCTTCAATATAATCAGGGTTCCCAAAAGTATAATCTTCATCAAAAGTATCTTCTATTTCTAGCTCCATTGAGCATGATATATTTAGAGTTATAAAAACAATAAATATGATTTTTATATAATTATAATTTTTCATCTTTTCTATTTTTTAAAATGCTACGGTTACACCAGCAGTTATTGTTCTAAACAACGGATAATTGCTTACCCCTGAATTTGGTACTTCAGGATCTAAATCTTTTACACTTGATAGTACAAAAAGGTTTGTACCTCTTACATAAAATTTAGTTGTTTTAGCCAACCATAAATCATTTGAAAACTTATAGCTTAGTTCTACGTTTTTCAATCTAAAAAAGGCTCCGTTTTCCATCCAAAATGTTGAAGTAACATTATCATTAATAGGGTTTAATGTAGTTAACATAGGTTGTGTTCCTTTAGGATTGTTAACTGGGTGAAATCTATCAGATGCTAATACCGAATATTTTCCTTCACCACTGTTTCTGTAGTATGAATTGCTTTTAACAAAATCAACACCTGTATCTGCAACACCTAATATAGACAATCCAAAACCTTTATACTCCGAATCAAAGTTAACTCCAAAACTAGATCGTGGAAAACTATTTCCTATTACTGTTTTATCTTGCTCATTAATAACACCATCATCATTTAAATCTTTGTACGAAATATTTCCAATTCCATACGCACCTAATGTTTGTACTGGTGCATCAGCAACTTCTTGCTGTGTTTTAAACAACCCATTAGAAACGTATCCAAAAATAACATCCGAAGAACGACCTTCAACATTTAAATAACTGTCAATATTATTAATAGCATCCGAAGCTCTAACTTTGTTTTTTGATATTAAAAAGTTAGCACCGAAGTTTACTTTTAAATCACCATAATTTTTGAACCAGTTTATACTTCCATCAAAACCACGATTTGCCACAGCTCCAAGATTTTCAGGAGTGATTCCATTCCCTCCACTAGTAGTAGTACTTGCTGATGGTTTAGAGTATATAATATCATCTCTTTGCTCATCAAAGTAATTTAACTCAAATTGTAAAGATTTATTAAATGCTAATCCTTCAATACCAACATTAAATTCTGCTGATTTTTCCCATGCTAAATTTGGATTTCCAAAATTATCAAAACCTATTCTAAATTCACTTGAAGTGTTTCTTTCACCAAGATTTATAGTTCCATTTTTAGAATATCTTGTTTCAAATAAATAAAAATCTGTTGCTGCATCATATCCTAAAACACCATAACTCGATTTTAATTTAAGAAAATCAATAGATTTATTATTCTTTAAAAAACTTTCTTCACTTAACACCCAAGCAGCACCCAAAGCATGTGATAAAAACAACTCATTGTTTGAAGCAAATTTATTACTTCCCATTAACGCATAAGTTACATCAAAATACCACTTATTTTTGTATGCGTATGTTGCATTTAAAGCTGTGTTTGTATTTCTTATGTGTTGACGTCTTGAATTATTTTGATTTAAATAATAGAAATAAGATAAGTCCGCATTAAACTTGTTATCCTTATCAATCTCTAATTCATATTTTAAATTGGTAGTCCAACCTAAAGATCTTGTAATACTGCTACTTCTTTCAGTTCTATCACGTTCTATAGTTCTTTTATTTAATTTATCGTACTCTATAGTAGCGGTATCTTCATTAAAATAAAGTGAATAGCGAATAGGATTACTTATTTGATCTGCTGCATGATATTGATAGTTATCAAAATTAATACTTGTACTTGCTGACACACCTTTAATAGTATTGTTTAAATCCCAATCTAAACCAAAATTAGTTTGTCCATAAAAAAATTGATATTCTTGAAATCCACCATAAATCATATCTCCATAAAGGCTGTTTTTATTATCTAAAGAACCTCCTAATGGTGGAATAATTTCATCACCTAAAGATGCTGCTTCACCGCTAAAATTTGGGTCTTGTATTAATAATGGAAATTCATTTGGTCTTTCAGTAACTATTTTTCCAAAAATTTGATCTTGACCTAATTTTCCCCAATTTCTAGATTCTATAATTCCATTCCCTTCAATATGCCCTGAAAGATTGTCTGATATTTTAAAATCTAAATTACCACGAACATTAATTCTATCTTGAGCTACTTTTTCTCCAATTTTTTCTAAACCTTTAGTACCTATATACCCTAAAAACACTCCATATTGAGATTCTTCTGTACCACCAGAATATTCAAAATTTGCTTTTATAAGTGGGCTAGTTTCATTTAAAAAATAGGAATTATGATCAATATTTGGGTATAGCTGGTCATTTTCTCCAGTACTATCGTAATAACCTGCAATAGCAGCAGCTGAATATTTTGGAGAATAACCATCATTAGCTAAAGCTTCATTATAAAGTGTAGCATAATCTCCACTGTTTAAATACTCTGCCATTCTAGTACTCATATTAACACCATATTCAACAGATGTTTTTATTACTTGCGTATTGATACGACCTTTTTTAGTAGTTATTAAAATTACACCATTAGCAGCACGAGGTCCGTATAGTATTTTTGCTGTTGCATCTTTTAAAACTTCAACGCTTTCAATTTCTTCGGCTGTTAAAAACTCTAAAGGCCTTTCCATACCATCAACAATAGTTAATGCAGTATTAGCACTTTCCCTACCTAAACCACGCACATATATATTAGGAAGATTATTTCCTAAACCATTTGTTGTCATTTGAGTTGAAACTCCTGCCAACCTACCTTGCAATGCGTTTTGAAAAACAACATCTGGTTGCGATTCTAATGTTTTACCAGACACACTACTTACTGCACCTGTTAAAGCTCGTTGCGTAGTTTTAATATTAGCTGGAAGTTTAATAACGTGTTGCTCTCCATTAAACAAGGCTGTTGTTTTTAAAATGATTTTGTTTTCTATGGTTTCAGATTTTAAATAAATCGTTTTACTTTCATACCCATTAGCACTAATTAACATAATATTGTTGGCTAAGGCTTGTAAAGAAAAATACCCTTTTAAATCTGAATGCGTTTCCACCAAACCATCACCTAAAACAATTAATGCATTAGGAATAGGTTTGTCATTTTCATCAACCAAAACAGTTTGTATGGTTAACGAAGCTTTATCTTGAGCGTTTACATAACTATTGAAGTTAGCCAGCATCAAAACAAAAAATGTCGATAATAATTTAATTTTATAATTCTTCATTATTCTAATTTCTTTTAAACTATTTATAATTACCATCCTGGATTCTGTTTGTAATTATACAAATCTTGCGCATCCGTTTCTGCTACTGGATACCAATAATTTCTTAAGTAAAAAACACGTTGCTCCGTTGTTAAATCTATATATCTATAGGTAAATTTTAAGGTGCTTTTGTCTGTTACATTAGCATGACCTGTTGGTGGTATTGCTTCTATACCACGTATTGGGTTTTTAAAAACATCTTCAGCAATCATCCATCGTCTTAAATCATGCCATCTTTGGTTTTCCCACATAAGTTCTACAGCACGTTCATTTCTTATTCTATCTCTAAATACTTCTTTAGCTGCTGTATATTCACTTAAAACATTTGGCATATCTACTCTATTTCTAACAACATTTATAGCTTGTACAGCTGTTAATCCATATCCTTTAGGATCTGAATTTGGTCCATAAGCTTCGTTCATTGCTTCAGCATAGTCTAAGTAAATTTGAGCAACACGAATGTATATTGAGTTTAGTGAATAAATATCATATAGCTTTGTGAAATTATTAGCTTCAGGCCAAAGATATTTTTTAATCATATAACCAGAAGCCATTCTACTTTTAGTATATGTACTCGCTAAATTTATTTTATAATCACGTCCATCAACATATAACTCTTGATAAATTGTTTTACCACTACCTTGTACTCCCCATTCTTCACCTGGTACAATTACATTATTATAAAACCTTGGGTCTCTATTTATAAAAGGGTCTTGAGGATCGTAACCTGATCTAGAATCCGTTATTGGATATGCTACTGATCCATTAATAACCTCGTACATATCTACTATATTTTGTGTTGGGTTAGAATATGCAGTAGCATCATTACCTGTACCTCCAGAAAAATATTGAGGGATATAGTTACAACGTAACCCTCTTGATTGGCTTGAACGTTTTCCAGCATCTAACCTATACCAAATAGATTCTGGAGATGCTTGAATACCATCTGAATAAAAAATATTTTTATATTCTGATTTATTCATTAATCTAAAATTTGCACCACCAGATCCTGCATTCATATATTTTATCATATTATTTGCATATTCCGCAGCGCGCTCTGACCAAGATTGACTATAATTTAGATACTGCGTACTATACATATCATTTTGCATTAATGGGCTTGCAGCATATAATGCAGCCATAGATTTTACAGCCATTGCAGCACCTTTTGTTACTCTACCAAACTCATTATCATTCCATACATCTGGTAAAATTGCAATCGCTTTATCTAAATCTGCTACTAATAATTCTGAGCTTTCAGAATACGTAAGACGCTCTAAATCCGTATCATCATCCGATGAAAAAGCTTTATCTAACGCTGGCATACCTCCACAACGTTGAATAATTTGAAAATAATACCAAGCTCTAAAAAAGTAAGCCTGACCTAATAATTCATTAGTTTGATCAGCTGTAACTCCAGAAATTTGACCATCATTTAATCTTGTTATAACTTTATTGGCAATTCTAATAGCGTAGGTTGCATTTGTAAAAGCAGAACCTTGATCGTATTCAGCATTTCCTCCCCATCCAATTTCTGGAATACCTGTCCATCTATTAGACCACGCACCAGAATTTAACACCTTTGCTATATTCCCATTATAAGGACTTCCAGCCTCATCTGAAAGTGCGTTAACAGTAGTTCTATCTAAAGCTTGTGAACGCCAATGATGAATATCCATTAGCACTTCATAACAATTATCTAAATACCCTCTTGTTGATTCATAACTTGAAAAAACATCCTCTTCAGTAAGCCCTAAATCTGGACTTACATCTAAATAATCCTCGCAGGATGCAGCACTTATAATAGCCACTAACATCCATATTTTATATATTTTTGTTTTCATATCGTATTTAATTAAAATGCTACTCTTAAACCTAAACTAAATCTTTTTATTATTGGATAATTACTAGTACCACTAGTTTCAGGATCCATTTGATCGTCTAATTTAGACCAAGTATATAAGTTATTTCCGTTTGCATACAGTTGAGCAGAAGTTAACCCCAATTTTTTAACAGCTCCTTTTTCAAATTTATAACTAAACTCAACACTTTTTAAACGAATATAAGAACCGTCTGTATAGGTTAGTGTACTTGCTGTTTGATTATGTGTATTTGTTAAGTGTAAAGCTGGCTTGGTTGCTGATGCTGCATTTTCAACAGTCCATCTGTCCACAACACTTTCATTGGCTTGTACATAATTTTGAAAATCAAAGAAATAGGTATTTGGAATAATATAACCAACATCTGACACACCATAAAAGTTTGCAGAAAGCGCAAAATTCTTATAATCAAAATTAAGACCTAATGAATATGTTCTTAAAGGGAAACCAATATTATTATCCATAACCACATTATCTGAAGTAGTTATTACACCGTCACCATTATAATCAACATACAATGCATCACCAGCCACTAAATTTCCTTGAGAAATACCTAAACTTGGTGTTGCTCCATTATAAATATCATCTAAACTTTGGTAAAGACCTGCTTCCTCTAATCTACCTGTCCACCCAATTGGTTTTCCTGCTTCTTGTAAGTAACTTGGCTCTAAACGTGGGTCATTTCTATAAACCACTCTATTTTCAGAAAATGCGGTATTAAAGTTAATTCCATACTTAAGGTCGTCCGTTATTTTATCTTTCCAACCTATTTGAAATTCATACCCATGTTTTTTAGTTTCTCCAATATTTCCAGTTGCAAAACCAGGAACACCAATAAAGGAAGGAAGTCTAACATCCATTAAAATACCTGTACGCTCCTCTTTATATAAATCTAAACTAAGATTTAATTTTTTTAATACATCTAATTTAAAACTAAGATTATGTACTCTACTTTCTTCCCAAGTTGAGTTTAAGTTTGCTAAATCACCTTCCGTATATCTTGGTCCGTAATTTGTTAAATTATCGTATCCTAAATTAATTCCGCTATTTACTGCAGCGTACGATTGAAAATATTGGAAACGGCTTCCTGGATCATCACCAGTAATACCATACGAATAATTAACTTTTAATAAGTCTAACCAATTTTCTGTATTATTTTTAATAAATGGCTCTTCTGAAGCTACCCAACCAACACCAATTGAAGGGAAAAATCCAAAACGTTGACCTGGCGCAAATTTTTCTGAACCAGAATAAGATCCGTTGGCTTCTAATAAATAACGATCTTTATAGTAATAGTTTACACGACCAATCCACTCTTCTCTTTTAGAAGAATAACTAGTTCTGTAGGTATCCAATTGTCTCCACATAATGGCATTGGTACTTACATTATGGTCTCCAAATTTACGTTTGTAATTAAACTGAAGTTTATAGTTTAATTTTCTTCCGTATTCATATAAACTAGGTGTGGTAGATGTTACAGGCTGACCTTGTGAAGTAGCATCTGGATATCTTATTTCTGTTAACATTGGATATGTAACACTTCCATCACCTCCAACTATTGGGTTTGCATAATCATACGTTCTTGCATAACGAATAATACCAACTTGAGATGACCCAAGTCCACCACGTAGTATTTTCTTTTCATAACTAGATTGTGACGAGTAGTTTATACTTCCTTTAAAGCTTAACCCTTTTGTAATAAAATCTAACCCTTGGCTAACTTCCGCATCATAAAACCCTTGAAAATATTGGTAAGTTCTTTTACCTCCTTCATTAAGTTCCATTATTAAATTTCCACCTCCTGATGTTTCTACTCCAAAATACCCATCATCATAGGTTATAGGGAATACATTACGAGGTGCTGTATAAATTAAATTAAAGAACTGAGATTGCCCAAAACCATCTTCACCACCACCATCAATACGGTATCCTGGCTGAGTTCTTTCTCTATAGTTTCCAGAGAAATTTACACTGAATTTTGTTGTAGGTGTAACATCAAAATCAAAATTTGAACGCCAATTGTACTTTTGTAAACCAAAAGAAGGGTCGTACTCATCATTTGCTATTGTTTTAAAAATATCTCCATCATTTCTATACCCTAAGGACACAAAATATTTTACTAAGGTAGAACCACCACTCATACTCATATTATAGGTTTGCTCTATACCTGTCCCCATAACCTCATCCGTCCAATTCACTTCTGGAAAATACATATTATAAGGTCCACGTTGATCGTAATTTTGTTCCCATGCGCTAATAGTAGATCCAGGAATTAATTGCGCCCAGTTTTTATCATTAGCCGCTGCTTCATTATATAATTTTTGAGATGTTATATAATCGGCATATTTTGGTTCAGCGGTAGATTGCTTAAACCCTATGTTTGTATTAAAATTAAATTTAGGTTTTCCTATTTTTCCTCTTTTGGTAGTAATTAAAATTACACCATTTGCACCTCGAACACCGTATACAGCTGTTGCTGAGGCATCTTTTAAAACAGAAATAGCTTCAATTTCGTTAGGATCTAAATTATTAATATCACGCTCAATTCCATCTACCAAAGTTAATGGACCTCCATCTCCCTGCCATGATGATCTACCTCTTAAATATAAATTAGCAGCATCTGACCCTGGCTTTCCACTTGTACTAATAGCTGTTAAACCTGGTATAGATCCTTGTAAAGCTTCTGAAATAGTACTTACTGAACCTACTTTTTGCAAAGTTTCTCCTTTTACAGATTCCACAGCACCTACTAATGTTTGTTTAGTTTGTGTCGCAAAACCAACAATTACAATCTCATTTAAACCATTAGTATCTGGTACCATATTAATAGTTAATGCAGAAGCTGTTGTTATTTTTGAAATCACTTTCGTTTTATAGCCTATATAACTAACTTCAATATTAGAGTTGTAATTAATTTTAAGCGTAAACTCTCCTTCAAAATCTGCTGTACTTCCTTTTGAAGTACCTTGCTCTATAATAGTTGCTCCAACTAAAGGCATACCTAGCTCATCATAAACTTTTCCTGTAATTGTAATATCCTTCTGAACTACAATATCATTTGGAATACCCGTTGCTGCAGATAAAAAATAGGGTATACATAGTAATGTAATACCTAACAATGCTCTAAATAGCCCAATAGGTATTTTCATTGTGTTTATTAAAAAACGATTCAATACTTTTTTGTAATCTGGTTTCATAATTTATCAAATAATTTAGTTTGTTTGGTTTTGTTTTTTTAAACAATGTAATTTTACGATAATTTTAACACTTTTAACGCCTACTACATTCTCAAATAAGGGGCAAATATGTTGCTAACACCTATTTTTTACTGCTTTTTAGCAGTATTCACAAGTAATGGTCTTTTTTTTAAAAAAATAATGACACTGCGACCAATCCTCAATTATAATCTATAAAAGTCTTCCTTTAGCTATTTTTATTATCTAGAAATGCGGTAAAAGTGCGACATATTGGATTCTGAGTATAAAATTATAATTGTTATGGATCATATTCTTCATGTAACTATAATATGATTTCATTTATAACCAATTGATGTTTTATACTCATTTTATTTTAGAAGCATGTATTGGAAATACAAATCAACAACAGAAGGAAACTCCTACTAACATTGACGTACTTCTTTTCGGAGAATTTTACATTGAAAATTTTTCAAACCATTTTAGAATCAGTAAACACTGACATTTTTGAAATAGCACCTAAAATATATAGTTAACTAACAAAGAAGCTTAGAAAACTCCTTACTTCAAGCCTTTTTTTATATTACCAATGAATTGATTACATAAATAGCTATTTATTACTATACATCGAAAAATAATAATTGTATCACAACTTCTTAGTAACATATTGATTAACAATAGCACTTTCAATCATTTTTTCATTTTTAATCACAAATGCTTTTATAGCATAATTGGAATTTTCTTTCACTTTTGAAGTTGGAATAAACACATTGAAAGCGTTATTTTCTTCCATTTCTGGAATCCCTAAAATTTTGACATCTTCAACATTTAAATAAGAAACATTATTGATAGTAACTCCATAAACATCGGTTGGTTTTATGTTCATTTTATTTAATTTCACCTTTACTAAATAACCTTCCTTTTGGGTTTCAATAAATTGAATCGTAATTTTATCATTGCTTTCAATTGAAAAAGCTGTGGCTATATTTGGATGAAAATTACTCTCACCTACTTCGGTTTGTGACTTTACGGTATAATAATATTGTTTATTAGCTTCAACAGACTTGTCCAAGTAAATAGTATCTTGAACACAACTGGCAATTTTAGTGAATTCATGTAATTTTTCACCTCTGTACACATTATAGCACGTGTTAGGCAATACATTCTCTTGAGCAAACCATTTTACTTCAATGGTATTTAATGTCTTTTTTGTTGCTGAAACATTTCTTGGATTTAAAGGCACTCTTGATGAAACCAAAACCGTTTCTTTTTCAGTTGCTAAACCTTTACCTAAACCATTGTATGGCGTTACAGAAAATTGATACGTAGTATTATCCTTAAAACCTTCCATTCGATACCCAAATACATTATCCGTATTTATTTCAATCTCTTTTCCGTTTTCATCGGTATAATTTATCAAATAACCAATAGCATTGGGTACACTCTGCCAAAAAAGAGTAACGGTAGCATCTCGTCTTGAGGTTTTAAATATTTTTGTTTGAATTGGTAATTGATAACTTGCTGAAACACTTTCAGATAAAGGACTTTTAGTTTTATTAGTAAGTGCTTCAACTTTAAAAAAGTAGACGTTATTAAGAATTACATCTTCTACTAAAATACGATTCTTATTCGTCACTAAAACTGTTTTACTCAAATTTGAAGCATCCGTTCCGTAATAAATTTTATAATTAGTGGCATTTGCAACTGCTCCCCAAGTTAACAAAATGCCTTCTTTTTCTACCTTTGCTTCATAAATAGTAGGTTGCGATACTATATTTGTGGTTGTTTTCCATTTACTAACGGATACGCTATACGGTTTTATTACAAGGATTCCATTTTTAAAAATAGCCTCTTGAATATTGGTATTTATTGTATTTAAGGAATCTGCTGAAATATAAGTTGTTACAATTTCTTCTTGAAGCAGATTTTCATTTATTTTCACCTGAAAATTGTTCGATTCGCCACTTCTATTCGTAATCACTAAATAATTATAACCATTATTCCCCATATACGTTTGAGCAAACATACCATTCGCTTGCGTATTGGCTAATCCAGGAACTTGAGGTGCATTTACAATAGCTGTTTCGTAAACGAATTCCGAGTTATTGGTAGCTTCATGATATATTTTATAAGCCTTTCCTTCTAAATCTCTTCGGATTCCAGTTAACACTGTGTCAGTATTAATTTTCAAACCGTTTTCAAAGGCACTTTCTATACTGTTATTTTTATTATGAAGTGGTACATATTTGTTACTTACTTCATGTGCACCAACATATTGCGTGTTGGTATGTTCTAATTGACGCATTACATATTCTATATTGTAAATACTTGAATAAATACCGTTTAAAGGACTATTCCAAACACCAAATTCGGTAATAACCATAGGAACATCTTTCCAAGTATATGCTTCAATTTCAGCCATTGCCGAAGCTGAAGTTGCTTCAATTAACTTAGTGTTTCCACGTTTATAAGCCTCTTCTAGTGTTTCTTTTTTACCAGTATGCGGCGCGTAAGAATGTTTCGAAAACACGTTCCAATAAGCGCCATGTTCTTTTTGAAATTGATTTATTTCTTTCATAAAAGTCCATACACCATCCCATGTATAATTTAGCGCTAAGTTAGCTTCAGGAAAAATTTGTTGAATAGCTTCAGCATACGGTTGCATTTTTGCAGCATAATCATAGCCATCATTCCACCAAAATCTATTTCTATTAGGAATATAAAAATAAGGTTCGTTGCAAAATTGCCACGTTTCTACCTTAATATTATTGTTTTTACAGAATCGAGCTAATTCCAAGGCCATTTCCGGACTTTCTGTAAAAGCATTCACGGTAATAATCAGTTTTCCGTTTATTTCAACCAAAAGTTGGTATAAATCTTTAAGTCTGTGAGGACCTTTAATTTCAGTAAAACGGTGTCCTTTTAAAAATTCCTTTTGATGGTCGAACATGGAAATATAATCTACATCATATTGCCCTGTAGCACTACTAAAAGCATCGCCCATAGTCCCTGAAAAATACCGTAACCATCCAGGTTTTAATTCTTTAACAACTTCAACAAATTCCGGGTGATTATAATCCCACACTTTATCTGCAATTCTAACATTAAAACCACTCACCCCTCTTTTAATTACATGCCCTTGAGCCGTGTTAATAGCGATTGTTTTTAGCTCTTGAGATAAAACAATACCAACTTGTAACAGACATAAAGCTAAAATAAAATAGGTGTTTTTAAAAATTTTGATTGTCATGGTTACCGTTAAATTATAGACTAAATTTTATAAAATGTACTTTTTAAAATGAAACCTGATCAAACGTAAATATTTTGGAAGGAGTTCTTGCTTCTTTTAAAATACGCTCCATATCTTTTACTATTTCAGGATGTTTACTTGCTATGTTATTTTTTTCACCAACATCTTGTGAAAGATCATATAATTCAATAGGTGCATTTGGTTGTTTTAAAACATTGTATTTTACAGCCTTCCACTTTCCTTTTCTTACTGCTTGTCTTCCTCCTTTTTCGTGAAATTCCCAATACAAATATTCATGTTGTTTTTGTGCTTCTGGCTTATTTAATAATGTTGGTAAAAATGAAATACCATCTAAATTAGCAGGAACGGCGATTCCTGCAATTTCAGAAAATGTAGGAAATACATCCCAAAATGCTGAAACTAAATCTGTTTTTGTTCCTTCTTTAATTTTCCCAGGCCATTTAATAATCATTGGAACACGAATACCTCCTTCATATAAATCTCTTTTAACACCTTTAAGAGGTCCACTACTTTTGAAATATTTTGGATCTGCACCACCTTCTGTATGAGGCCCATTATCCGATGCAAATACAATAATAGTATTATCTTCAATTCCTAATTCTTTAACTTTTGCCATTATTTCTCCTACTTGAGTATCCATAATTTCAATCATAGCAACAAAAGCGGCATGTGGTTCATCTTGAGATTCGTACGAACTTTTTCTATAATCTGGTCCATCATCCAATCCTTTATACTTTTTTTCTGGTAGAAACTTACCTCTATATTTAGCCATAATAGCCTCTGGTGCTACTAATTCCGCATGTGGAATAATGGTTGGCACATACATAAAAAATGTGGTGTCTTTATTTTTTTCTAAAAATTCAAGTGCCTTTTTTTGAATTAAATTTGGAGCATATTCATTTTTAGCATGCCCTGCATTTCCACTTAAAACAATAGAATCTTTATTTGACCATAAATGATACGGATAATAATTATGACCTAGACGTTGACAATTATATCCATAGAAAGTATCAAACCCTTGGTTTACAGGATCACCTTCAGAACCAGGATATCCTAAACCCCATTTTCCAAAAGCACCTGTTATATAACCTCCTTTTTTTAGCGCTTCTGCCATAGTATATGTATCATCTGGTATTGGATATTGTCCTTCTGGTTGAATTTCTTTATTCCCTCTAACTGGTGTATGTCCCGTATGCATTCCTGTTAACAATGCAGACCTTGATGGTGCGCACACTGTATTCCCAGAATAGTGTTGGGTAAAAATCATCCCCTGAGATGCTAACTTATCTATATTTGGAGTGCTAAATTTTTCCTGTCCGTAACAACTCAAATCTCCATAGCCAAGATCATCAGCAAGAATATAAATAATATTTGGTTTACTAGGACTACTTTTAACAAACTCTTTCTGTTCCTTTTTGTTGGCTACTGCACTTACACATGAATTTAAACTGACAACAAAAGCTGTCAATAACATAACCTGAATCACTTTATTTACAATCATTATATCAAGAATATTTTAAAAAGTCAAATGTACAATCACAATTAAAAACGGTTTTATCAAATACCACCCATAAATGTCTCTAAATTATTCATCCTACGTAAAAACGCGTAAATGCAACATAAACACCCTATGTGTTAGACATTTTTAACCGTTCCAATAGATCTAAAACAAATAAACATTACGTAAATTGCAAAAAATCTCACATCGGTCATTTATGATACATTTTAACTCCTTGCTGTTAAAAAAAATAAAAATTATGTTTAAAAAGTATTTAGTAATTATAATCATACTGTTTAACAGTGTGGTAACCTATTCACAATCAAACACTATCAATTTTCACGAATTAGATATTCATGGTGTGCTATTTAATAAAAAAGTGAATACTTTATTTGAAGATAGTTTTGGATATTTATGGATAGGTAGTAACTCTGGTCTCTATAAATATGATGGCCATAATATAACCGAATATCAATATGAAGTTTTTAATCCACATTCACTTCCAAACAATAGTATAAATTCAATTCTTGAAGATGACTTTCATAACTTATGGATAGGTAGTGAAAGTTATCTTATTCATTTTAATAGAAAAGAAAACAAGTTTAAAGGATTCCTAAAAAACAAAACTTCTATTATTAAAAACAAAACAAAAACAGGAGATATTTGGGTGAAATTAGAAAATTTTGGATTGCTAAAGGTTCAAACGAATGAAGACAGTAACAAAATCAATTTAGCTTCTGAATTTAGCAATGAAATAAGCAATGAAATATTTAAAATAAATAAAAGCATAACCACCGTTATTGAAGATAGTTTTGGAAGAAATTGGATTGGTACAAATAATGGTGTGTATTTGCTAAATAGCTTAGGTAAATTTACACCAACCAACTTTAAAGAAAATATTGTAGAAATGAAACATTTTGGCAATAATCAAATTATTGCCACAACCCTTACCAGCATTTACATATTAGGCTATAACAAATCCGATATGGAGCTTGAAATATTAGAAAGCTACCCAACTATTTTAAGTAATTTTAATGCTAATGGAGTTATAAACACAATTGCAGTAAACCCTAAGAACAATAATATTTGGATTGGTACAACAAACGGATTAATAAAGGGGAATAGAAATAATAATAAATTTGATTTTTCTTATTATTCCAAAAATTCAAATAATGTCAATTTATTAAACAATCATATTACTTCCACAATATTTGATACCTACGGAAATCTTTGGATAGGATCATTTAAAGGTGTCAATAAATATTTAGGAAGAACATCCCTTTTTGAATACAGTGAATTAAGCTCCTCTAACAACCTTACCAACAGTATAAACAATCAAAATTCAGAAAATTTATTGGTGGGTTTAAATGATGGATTGTATAGTTTTAATAAAAAAACCAAAACGAGTTTTAAAATTAAAACAAATCTCGAATCAGCTAATGTAATAACCAAAAACTATGAGAAAAACGAGCTATTTATAGCTGATAATTTTAGTGTATATAGCACTAAAAACTACAATCCAACTAATTTTAAGCTTGATTTATTTAAAATTAAAACATACGGAACTATCATTAAAGATTTAATTCCAATTAATAAAAATGAAGTTTGGGTTGCTTTATGGGGGCAAGGTATAGATATTATTAATACAAAAAGTTCGCTGTCAGCATTTAAAAACCTACTTATAAAAAAATTAAAAAACAATCATACTTCAAAACTTCTATTAACCAAAAAAAACATATTATGGATTGGAACCAGAGGTGAAGGATTATATAAGGTAGATTTAATTAAAGAAACTTTCAAGCATTATTTACCAACACTAGAAAACGGTTTAACATCTAATGCTATCCTAAGTCTTTACGAAGATAAAAATGAAAATATTTGGATAGGAACCAGAGGTGGTGGTTTAAATATGTATGAAAATGAATTAAATAGTTTTAAAAATTTTAAAGACACCAAAACTAGTAATCCTAAAATAGTGTCAGCTATAGAAGAGGATATGAATGGAAACATTTGGATGAGCACTAGAGATGGTGTTAGTATGCTTGATATAAATACACAAAGATTTATGTCTTTTGGTGTTGAAGATGGTATTAATGAAAATCAATTCATGTTCAATTCCAGCACAACTGATACTCAAAAAAATATTTTATACTTTGGCTGTGCTGATGGTTTTTACAGTGTATTTCCGCAAAAATTAACACCTCAAACCATAGTACCTACAACAGTTATAACTAGCTTTTCTACACTAGGACAAGAGTTTGACAATAATTCAGAAAACACCTTAAACGCTATAAATGAAATAAATATTTACACGGATAAAACCATTATTTTACCCTATGACCAAAACAATATATTTGTTAACTTTTCATCTTTAGACCTTACTGCGCCAAATAAAAATGAGTATGCTTATAAATTAGAAGGGTTAAATAACTATTGGGTGTACACAAGTGCATTTAATAGAAATGCCAATTATAATGATCTTGCTCCTGGAACGTATACATTTATGGTTAAAAGTTCTAATAGTGATGGTGTATGGAACGAAGAACCATCCAAAGTTACCTTTAAAATAGAACCACCTATTTGGAAAAGTAAATGGGCTGCTTTAGCGTATGTATTAATAGCAATTTTATTACTTTATATAAGTGTCATACTAATTAGAAGGTGGTATTTATTAAAAC
>JAGPIQ010000029.1 GCA_018054895.1 Lutibacter sp.
TATGCAAAGCCCTATAATGAAGTATTTTGTGAAATGCTTCCAATGTATCAAGAATGGAATTTACAAGCTAAAAACAGTTCAAAAGGATTATATTCATTGGTAAATAAATTTTAAATATTTTGTCTATATTTGCCTTGTATTCATTGATGTTCCGCCTTATTTGATGGCTATTTGTTGCCCAATCTTTGTGAGCTACTGAATACACTAACTACTTCAAATATTGTATCGGTAAGTAATATATTTTTGTTGAAGCATTTGTAAAATAACTGCTTAACTCTATTATTAATGGATATTATTTTTAAAAACATTATAAAAAAATGGTTTGAAAAGGACCATCGAGAAAAACCATATAATGAAAAACAACTTTGTAATTTACTTTACAAACAAAAAATAGAAGTTGAATTAATTGAACAAACACTTGAAGAATACGGTGCTTATTTTGAATCCTATAGAAGGTACCTCTTTATTCCATTATGGGATAAAATAGCAAGAGATTTCCCTTCCTTATTTGATTTAGTTGACGATGATGAACAAGAAGTATTAAAAGCATTTTTAGATGAAGAATCTGCGGTAGAGGAAGATAATGCACGTTTATGGATTGTTGCGAAAATAAACAGAAAAATATCAGATAGTAAATACGGATATTTATACGAAGCCATTATTTCACTTCCTGATGGAATTCCTAGTCCGGGACAAGAAGGAATTCCTATAAATTTATGGTGGAGAGAAGTATCTGAAAAAAATAATATTTTAGGGCTGCTTTTAGCATATTATAGAAATACTTCTACTATAATTTTCAGAGTTTCGATGGAATTACCTGATGCTCATCTCGAAACAAAATTCAGATTCAAACCAAAACCAATTCTTTTTTTACAAAAAATTAAAGAAAAATTTGGAGTTGCTAAAATGGACGAGTTTAATTTAACACATCGACTATTTTTTAAAACAAAATTACTAGAACAAGACCGAACTAATACTGCAATAATTGATGAAAGCCTTAATTTATCTCAAAAACAGGCTCTAGAAAAAGTGTTTTCTCAAAATATGACATTTATTTGGGGGCCTCCTGGTACAGGTAAAACATACACTTTGTCTAAAATTATTACAAAGGCTTGTTCACTAGGACTTCGGGTTTTGGCTGTTGGAATCTCCAATGTTTCTGTTGATATTCTTGGAGAGGAAATAATAAAAGAATTTGAACTGAGTAATGATGTTTCTAAACGATTGCTAAATTCAAGAAAACTACTACGTTTTGGTTATCCTATTTTACCTTCCATTGTGAATGATGATAGACTTTATCCCGAAAAGTTAGAAATAGATACTTTAAGAAAAGAATACGCCAAAATCCTTATACAATTACGTAATTCCACTTTTTTAAATGACCCAATAAAAAAAGCAGAATTAAAAAATGAGCAAATAATCTTAAAAAATGCAATCAAACAAATTAATCAACAACGTATAGCAGATTCAAGTTTAGTTTTTACAACAGCTGCTCAATGTTTTTTAGGTGATAGTTTCGAAAATGAAAAATTTGATTTGGTAGTAGTAGATGAGGTTGGAATGATGCCACTTATTCAAACCTTAACAATTGCTAGTTTTTCTAAAAACAAATTTGTTGTTGCTGGCGATTACAAACAATTAGGGCCTATTAATATTGGTAAAACAGAAGCTGTAAATAAATGGTTTAACCAGGATATATTTCAATATATGAAAAATATTCCTGATTTTGACGCTAATATTATGGTGATGTTAACAGAACAACGCAGGATGCACCCAGAGATTTGCAATTTAATTAATGAGCGATTTTATAAAAATTTATTAACCTCTTTTTACAAAGCTAAAACGATAAACATCCATACAGAATATGGTAAAGTTGATGCTCCAGTTTGTTTTTTACCTGTTCAACCAAAAGACGGCGCGTATGTTAAAACTACCGAAGGCAAATCACGAGTAAATACAAAAACAGCACAAATTGTAGCTGACTTAGCGGAACAAATAATTCGAGAAAACGAAAATATTCAAATTGGAATTATCTCACCTTATAATGGACAAATAATTGATATTAAAAGGAAATTAACTACTAAAATTCTTACTAATTCGGAATTAGAGAATATTAAAGTTGGCACAATCCATTCTTTTCAAGGGTCAGGATTTGACGTTATTATTTGGGATATTGTTGATAACAGTGATAAAAATTTAGGAATTTTATATAAAGGTTTTGGAGGTGAAAGATTAGTTAATGTGGCATTATCAAGAGCTAAACACAAATTGATAATTGTTGGTGATCCGAAAGTTTTCACTCTTTCTGATGAATTAGGTGAAGTTTCAAGTCAATTAAGATCTTTAATGGTAGAGTTACGGTTATCTAAAAACCAATTAAGTTTAAATTAGACTACCCGAAAAAAGTTTAATGCTATTTTTTGGGTAGTCTACAAATTAAATTGTGAAGCTTTTTATACTTAAAAATGAACTTTTACTTATTTAAAAAAGCAAGTACATTCTTTTCAATTCTTTCAGCAATTGTATTTACATCCGATTTTACAAAAGTTTCACCCGTAATTTTTTCGTATAGCTCAATATATCTTTCTGAAATTTCAGTAATTTTATCTTCAGTCATTTCAGGAATAACTTGTCCTTCTAGTCCTTGAAAACCATTTTCAATTAACCATTGACGTACAAATTCTTTTGATAATTGTTTTTGGTTTTCCCCATTGGCTTGTCGTTCTTCATAACCATCCGCGTAAAAATAACGTGATGAATCTGGCGTATGAATTTCATCAATCAGCACAATTTTCCCATCATTTGTTTTACCAAATTCATATTTGGTATCTACCAAAATTAAACCACGCTCCGCTGCTAATTCTGTTCCTTTTTGAAATAAAGCTCTTGTATATTTTTCTAAAACAATATAATCTTCTTCTGTAACAATTGCTTTTCCTAAAATATTTTCTCTTGAAATATCTTCATCATGTGAACCTGTTGCTGCTTTGGTTGTAGGTGTAATGATTGGTGTTAAAAATTTATCGTTTTCCTTCATTCCTTCAGGCATTGTAACACCACATAACACTCTTTTACCTGCTTTATATTCACGTGCAGCATGACCGGATAAGTAACCTCTAATAACCATTTCTACTTTAAAAGGCTCACACATATACCCAACGGCAACGTTTGGATCTGGAATTCCTAAAATCCAATTTGGTACAATATCCTTCGTTGCATTCATCATTTTAAAGGCAATCTGATTTAAAATTTGACCTTTAAACGGAATTTGTTTTGGCATAATTACATCAAATGCCGATAATCTATCGGTAGCAATCATCACCAACACGTCATTATTAATATTGTAAACTTCTCTTACCTTCCCTTTATAAACTGAAACTTGTCCAGGAAAATTGTAATTAGTATCATTAATTGTAGTACTCATTTTTTTTGTATTGTTTATTTGTGTAATCGTTTATTTGTACAATTGTATTAGTAAACGTCCCAAAGAACGTAATTTTTTTTGACTTTTGACTTTTGACTTTTGGGCTTCGACTCCGCTCAGCCATCGGTACGTTTAATTGTTAATTTTCAATTGTTAATTCTTAATTAATCATTTCCTACTTCTAAATTTTTATAAGCTGTAATAATTTCTTTTACCAACCTGTGTCTAACAACATCTTTATCATCAAAATGAACAAAAGCAATTCCTTTAATATCCTTCAAAGTAAGCATTGCCTCTTTTAAACCAGAAACTTGTTTCCGAGGTAAATCTATTTGTCCTGGATCTCCATTTATAACAAAACGAGCACTTTTTCCCATTCGTGTTAAAAACATTTTCATTTGGCTGTGCGTTGTATTTTGTGCTTCATCTAAAATTACAAAAGCATTATCTAAAGTTCTTCCACGCATAAATGCTAAAGGTGCAATTTCAATAGTGCCACGTTCAATATAAGAATCTAATTTTTCAAAAGGAATCATATCGCGCAACGCATCATATAATGGACGCATGTATGGATCTAATTTTTCTTTCAAATCACCTGGTAAAAACCCCAAATTCTCTCCAGATTCAACTGCTGGACGCGTTAACACAATACGCTTTACTTCTTTCTCTTTCAGCGCTTTAACAGCCAACGCAACTGCGGTATATGTTTTTCCTGTTCCTGCAGGACCAATGGCAAAAACCATATCATTTTTCGCCATTTTTTCCACCATTTTACGTTGATTAATGGTTTGTGGCTTTATTAACTTTCCTCCTACACCGTGTACTAAAACATCATCACCATATTTTGATTGTTTTTGCTCCTTCCCATTTGAAGTCAGTAAATGCTCTATACTGTTTTCATCCAATTTATTATAACGACTTAAATAATTAATAATCATTGCTAATCGCTTTTCAAATTCATCTAAAACCTCAGATTCTCCAAAAACTTTAATACTGGTACCTCTCGCAACAATTTTTAATTTCGGAAAATACTTCTTTAACGTTTCAATATTAGAATTTTGAGTACCAAATAAGTCATTCGGATTAATTTCGGTTAGTTCAATAGTGCGCTCGTTCAAATGATAAAAGTTGTTAAGTTTAACTTAATTTAGGTTTTTACAAACCGAATAATTGCTTAGATTTGTACTCAAATTTAATTATATCCGTTTATTAATAATAGAACTTTACAAATAAGTTTTAAACATTTTATTAAGAACTTGTATTTGAATTTATTAAAAAACATTTGCTAGCACAATACTATGTCAATAATTACACTAACTACCGATTTTGGGTTAAAAGACCACTTTGTGGGCGCTATAAAAGGAACTATTTATAGCGAGTTACCCGATGCCAGAATTGTTGATATAACACATTTAATTTCGCCTTTTAACATTGCGGAAACCGCTTATATCCTTAAAAATGCCTACAAAAGTTTTCCTGAAGGAAGCATACATATTATTGGTGTAGATTCAGAATTGAATGAAGAAAACAACCACATTGCACTATTTTTAGACAATCATTATTTTATTTGTCCAAATAATGGTATCATTTCTTTATTAGCTTCAGAAATTAAACCTGAAAAGATTGTTGAAATTAATATTCACGATCGAGTAGATAGCGTTTTTCCTGTATTGGATGTATTTGTGAAAGTTGCTTGTCATATTGCTCGCGGTGGAACTTTGGAAATTATCGGTAGAGTAATTCCTGATTTTGAGAAAATTATTGAATTACAACCAACTATATCTACAGATAACAATACTATTTTTGGAAGTTTTATTTATGTAGATAATTATGGAAATTCCATTAGTAATATCAGTCAAAAATTATTTCAAGAAGTGGGTAAAGGACGTGATTTTGAAATTATGGCAAAAAGATACACTTTCAAAAAAATACAATCTCGTTATTGTGATATTGTAGATTTTTCAATTCCTAAAGAGCAACGTATATTAGATGGAACTCGATTGGCAATTTTTAATTCAGCAAATTACCTGGAAATAGCAATGTACCGAAGTAATTTAGATACCGTAGGAGGAGCATCCACCCTTTTAGGCTTAAATTATAGAGATACAATTACCATTAAGTTTACCTAAAAAAGGTTGTTTAGAATTGTAAAATTCACATTAAATCTAAAAAGATTTCATACTAATAATAACCCACAACAAAAGTTTAATATAATTTCTAAAAAAAATTAAAAACATAGCATGAAATCTATTTTCAAAAAAGAATTAAATTCCTTTTTTTCATCACCAATTGGTTATTTAGTTATAGCCGTTTATTTTTTGGTGAATGGTCTATTTTTATGGGTTTTTGAAGGAGATTTTAATATTTTACACGCAGGTTTTGCCGATTTAAACAGCTACTTTTTTTTAGCTCCTTGGATTTTTATTTTCCTAATTCCTGCAATAACAATGCGCAGTTTCTCTGATGAAATAAATTTAGGAACGCTGGAACTTTTAAAAACAAAACCACTTAGTAACTGGCAAATTATTTTGGGTAAATATTTTGGAGCGTTGGCTTTGGCTATTATTGCTATTTTTCCAACTTTTATATATGCTTACACTATTTATCAATTAGGAAACCCCATTGGTAATTTAGATTTCAGCACAACATTCGGATCATTTATTGGGTTGCTTTTTTTAGTAAGCGCCTATACTGCTATTGGAATTTTCACTTCATCACTCTCTAAAAATCAATTAGTTGCATTTATTATTTCTGTATTTATTTGTTTCTTTTTTTATTATGGTTTTGAGGGTTTAGCAAATTATAATTTATTGGGAAATTTAGATTATACCGTGCAACAATTAGGAATGAGCGAACATTTTAATAGTATTGGAAAAGGTGTAATTGATACCCGTGATTTAATTTATTTCTTTTCTATAACCTTTTTATTTTTGTATTTAACCAACTTTAGAATACAACATGAAAATTAAATATTCAAACATAGCCGTTGTATTTATAATAATTTTAGCACTTAATTTTATAAGTTCAAAAATATATAAACGTTTTGATTTAACTGAAGATCAACGCTATACATTAGCTGAGTCAACAAAAAAAATCATTTCAAAAGTTGATGAAACTATATTGATAAAAGTGTATTTAGAAGGTGATTTTCCGGCGGAATTTAAACGACTTCAAACAGAAACTAAATTACATTTAGAAGAATTAAAAAATACGAATAAAAACATTCATTTTAAATTTATTGATCCCATTGATATTTCAGAAGATTTAATAAAAAGTGGATTAGAACCTAGCAGTTTACAGGTGCAAGAAAATGGTAAATTATCGGAATTACAATTATTTCCTTATGCCGTTTTAAATTATAAAGATAAAACTGTTCAAATTCCATTATTGAAGGATAGCTTTTCTAATTCTCAAGATAAACAATTGGAAAGTTCCATTCAGAATTTAGAATACGCTTTTGCGGATGCTGTTTTTAAAGTAACTTCCAATAAATCTAAAAAAATTGCCATTATTAAGGGAAATGGAGAATTACCAGATATTTATATTGCTGATTTTTTACGAAAATTAAGCGAGTATTATTTATTAGCTCCTTTTACGTTAGATTCTGTTGCTACACAACCACAAAAAACGTTGTATCAATTATCTCAATATGACTTGGCCATTATTGCGAAACCAACTGAAAAATTTTCTGAACAAGAAAAATTTACCTTGGATCAATTTATAATGAATGGAGGAAAATCCATCTGGTTAGTTGACAATGTACAAGCCGAATTGGATAGTTTACAGCAAACTGGTGAATCATTAGCATACCCACGAGATTTAGGATTGACAGATTTCTTTTTTAATTATGGTGTTCGAATAAATTCACATTTAGTGGAAGATTTATATTGCGCACAAATACCTATTGCAACAGGAAATGTTGGAAATGAAACACAATTTAATCAATTTCCTTGGCGCTTTTATCCACTTTTAAATTCTCAAAACAACCATGCTATTAACAACAATATTGCACCTGTTTTAAGTAAATTTTCAACGAATATTGATACGCTTAAAAACGGAATTGAAAAAACTATTTTATTACAAAGTTCACCTGTAAGTAAGTTAAAAGGAACTCCAGCTATTATTTCATTAAAAACCATCGTTGAAGAACCCAATAAAACCGAATATACTCATGGAAATCAACCTATTGCAGTTTTATTAGAAGGTGAATTTAAATCGGCTTACAACGGAAGAGTAAAACCTTTTCAATTGTTAAAACCAACAGAAACAGGTATTTCTAATAAAATGATTGTTATTAGTGATGGTGATATTATTGCCAATGAAATTTCAAAAGGCGCTCCGCTTGAATTAGGTGTCGATAAATGGACAAATGAACAATTTGGGAACAAAGAATTCTTATTAAATTCCGTTAATTATTTATTGGATGATTCAGGATTAATTAATCTTCGATCTAAAACTATAAAAATTAACTTTTTAGATAGGGAAAAAGCCTATTCCGAAGCTTCAAAATGGCAGTTCATAAATATTGTTTTTCCGCTCATTTTTCTTGTGATTTTCGGAGTTATATTTACTTCTTTCCAAAGAAAAAAATACAAAAAATAACGAAGTTTTTACCTCTTAAATAATTGTTAAATTTAACATTGTCAAAAAATTAGCTCCTAATAATAGTATATTTGTTAAAATCAAAAAAACTATTATGATGCTAAAAAAATTATCACTTTTATTACTTTTCGTTGGTGTAACTACGGCTTCCAACGCACAAATTAAAACACCGCAACCAAGTCCTATTTCCAAATTAGAACAAGTGGTTGGTTTAACAAATGTAACCTTAGAGTATTCTCGTCCAGGAATGAAAGGGAGAGCTGTTTTTGGAGATCTAGTTCCTTATGATCAAACGTGGAGAACTGGCGCAAATGCCAATACTAAAATTACATTCGACACCAACGTTACTATTGACGGTAAAGAATTACAAAAAGGAACGTATGCCATTTATTCGGTACCGAATAAAGAAAGTTGGGAAATTATTTTTTACAGTGATTCCAACAACTCTGGACTTCCAAAAAAATGGGATGATACAAAAATCGCTTTAAAAACGACTGTTGAAGCCGTTAAAATGCCTGTGAAAATTGAAACATTCACCATGACTTTTGATGATTTAACTACAAAATCAGGTGTTTTAGGAATCCTTTGGGAAAACATTTATGTTGGTGTTAAATTTGAAGTTCCTACAGACGCACTTACTACAAAAAGTATTGAAACAGCAATGGCTGGACCATCTACAAATGATTATTTTCAAGCTGCAACCTATTACCACACAGAAGGTAAAGATTTAAAACAAGCCTTCGCTTGGATGCAAAAAGCAACTGCTGGTGAAAATGCTCCTTTTTGGTATTTAAGAAGAATGAGTTTGATTCAAGCAGATTTAGGCGACAAAAAAGGAGCTATAGCTTCTGCTCAAAAATCGTTAACTGCTGCTGAAAAAGCAAACAATGCAGATTATGTAAAAATGAATAAAGAATCAATCGCCGCTTGGCAAAAATAAAATTATAAGATATGAAAACATTAAAAATAACCTTCGTTTTATTGCTTATTGCAACTGTAACATTTGCGCAAAAAAGTCCTAAAAAACAAGCTACTGGAAAAATTGGCGAAGTTACTGCAACTATAGATTATAGCGCACCAAGTGTAAAAGATCGTGTAATTTGGGGTGAATTAGTAAAATATGATCAAATTTGGAGAGCTGGAGCTAATGAAAATACCACAGTTTCTTTTGATAAAGATGTTAAAATAACAGGAAAAACCATTCCTGCTGGAAAATATGGCTTATTTGTAATTCCTACAAAAGGAAATGAATGGACTGTTGTATTGAGCAAAAAGAATGATGCTTGGGGATCTAAAGATTATTCCGAAAGCAACGATTTACTTCGTTTTACGGTAAATACAAAAGCGACTGTAGAAAACAAAGAAGAAATGACTTTTGATGTTGTTAACAATGGAATTCAATTTAACTGGGAGAAAATTCAGTTTTTTATAGAAGTTGAATAGTTCTAAAGTAATAGAAAATGAAAAGCCGATTTGAAAATTTCAAATCGGCTTTTTTTTAGCTCTTCTGAAAAGTAGTATTACCAAATTGTATACTTATGGCAATCGCCATAACAACGGCACAACCAAATAAATTGAGCCACAAATACGGCATCCAATCATACCACCAGCCAACAATTACAATTACCTGTGTTATTAATGCAGCTACAAAAACGGCATTGCTTTTAACATATTTTATAAAAAATGCCAATAAAAATATTCCTAACACATTTCCATAAAAAATAGACCCAATTATATTTACTAATTGAATTAAATTGTCAAATAAACTAGCGAAACAAGCCACCAGAATGGCAATAATTCCCCAAAGTAACGTAAACCATTTTGAAGCCATTACATAGTGCTTATCTGTCTTTTCAACAGTCACATTTCTTTTGTACAAATCTATTGCTGTAGTACTCGCCAATGCATTTAATTCCGATGCAGTGCTAGACATTGCCGCCGATAAAATAACAGCCAATAACAAACCAATTAATCCCCTTGGCAAATGATGCAATATAAAATGAATGAATACATAATCCTTATCATTTGTTTCAATTGAAGGATCTGCTTTTTTAATAATTTCTTTGGCAGATTCTCTATTTTCAATTTCTAAAGTATTTAATTGTTGAATGTTTTCAACCAATTCCTTGTTCATTAATTCATTCCCATATTTTAAATTGGCAACGTATTTTAACTTTTCAAGTTCGTGGTGTTTAGCTTCTAACTGTCTATATTCTTGAGCATAAATAGATTTTTCAACGGCTGCATTTGCTGTTGGATTAAAATTTAGCGGAGAATCATTAAATTGATAAAACACAAAAACCATTACTCCTACTAACAATATAAAAAACTGCATAGGAATTTTTAACAAACCATTAAATATAAGCCCTAGCTGCATTTCTTTTTTCGACTTTCCAGACAAATAACGTTGTACTTGACTTTGATCTGTTCCAAAATAAGATAATGCTAAAAAGCTTCCGCCAATAATTCCACTCCAAAAAGTGTATCTATTTTCAAAATTGAAAGAAAAATCGAGAATGTTCATTTTATCGCTAGCTCCTGCAATTTTCAAGGCTTTAACAAACGAAATATCTTCAGGTAAATAACTCAATATCAAATAAAAAGCGACAAACATTCCTCCAAAAATAACAGCCATTTGTTGTTTTTGCGTAATACTAACTGCTTTAGTTCCACCAGTTACCGTATAAATAATCACCAAAACCCCAATAATAATGTTTAATGTATTTAAATCCCAGCCTAACACTGCCGATAAAATAATTGAAGGCGCAAAAATGGTAATTCCCGCAGCTAAACCACGTTGAATTAAAAATAAAATGGCGGCTAAACTCCGTGTTTTTAAATCAAAACGAGTTTCTAAAAATTCATAGGCTGTATATACTTTTAGACGATGGTATATTGGAATAAAAACCAAGCAAATAACCACCATTGCTATTGGCAAACCAAAGTAAAATTGCACAAAGCCCATTCCACTATGAAACGCCTGTCCTGGTGTTGATAAAAAAGTAATAGCACTGGCTTGCGTTGCCATAACCGATAAACCTATGGTCCACCATTTAGCATCGCCACCACCTTTAATAAAATCTTTTACATTTTTACTTCCACGTGTTTTGTAGGCTCCATAACTTACTATAAATAATAAAGTTCCTACAAGAATAACCCAGTCTAATTGCTGCATTCTAATTAAATATTTGCATTAAAACATAAAACAACAGAATATATATTCCATTAACAATCAACACCGTAGTGTATTCCTTTTTCCAAATATATCGTTGTTTATTCATATTAATTCTTTAAAGGTTTTTCCGTATTATTTTTCCCTACAGAAAGCATATTTGCAAATAATTTATAAGCTCCAGAAACTCCCACAGGAAGTTCTCTAAAAAAACTTAGTCCAGTATAAATATAATTTCCTTTTCCATAGTTGGCAATTAAAATACTCCCATCGCTTGGTTTTTCACCTGTATCATTCATACTGATAACGGTTTCAAATTTTGAATCCCATTCATTTGGAAAATACAAACCACGCTCCTGAACCCATCCATTAAAATCGGATTCTGTAATTTTATTTGGATAATTTAACAATTCGTGCATTGGATTTATAATTCTAACTTCTGAATTTTCATCGGTAACACGTTCTCGTGATAATTTTAGAGGATACGGTGCCACTTCGTCTACTTTCAAACTTGTATTGGTATTGTATTGCACAATTATCGTACCACCTTTTTCTACATAACTGAATAAATATTTCTGATAAAATTTTATTTTATCATTGGTGTTATAAGCTCTAATCCCCAAAACTACAGCATCAAAATTCGCTAATTTTTCAGGTGTAATTTCATCTTCTTTTAATTCAACAACGGTATACCCAATTTGACGTAAACTGGTTGGAATTTCATCACCAGCACCTTGAATATACCCAATTAACTGTCCTTTTTTCGCAATATTTAAACGAACTACTTTTGCTTCCGAAGGCATTACAACCGATTGATATGGAATATGCCCATAATCAATTTCTACAATTTCATCAGAAAATGATTTATCTCCAATTTCAATAATTGGTGAAATAATTCCTTCTGATTCATTTTTTGTTGGAAAAACTTCAAATTGAAAAACTTGCTCCTCTCCTTTTTCTTTTATTTCAAAATTTATTTTCTCAGGAAGAACTTTCCAATTTTCAGGTGTACAAAGCGTTAATTTTCCTGATAAATTTCCTTTTAATGCTTTTACCTTCAAACTCACTTTTTTAGAAGATTCCGAAGAAAAAACGATTACTTTTTCAGTGAAATTTGCAGCAACTTGAGGAAGTAATTCAAACGGTTTATAAACTTCCCCTTTAACAGGATCATTATATTTGTAAATAATTTCTTTTTCAAATGGAATTTCAACGGAATTAAACACCAATTTAAATGAAACAATCAAATTTTTAGGTGTTTCAGGTAAGCCTATTAGTTCTTTATTTTCAACTTCAAACATCCCTAAACTCCCTTTTTTTGTTAACCAATAAGGTGCCGTAAGCGGAGTATTTTCAGGAATTGTAATATTTATTGTTGCAATAAACGGAACATTATTAACTAATTGACTGTTTTTTTGTTCGCGAACACCTACTTCTTTTATCTCAATTTCTTTTAATAAAATAGCTATTGAACTTCTATTAATCGCTTCAATTTTAATTGAATTTTGAGTTTTATTTGTGGTTGAAGCATTATCTGAAACCGCTTCTAAAAACAGCCCTGCACAATTAGAAATGATATTTTTAATTTCTTTTGATTTTATTTCTTTCCAATGTTCATCCTTTAATAATTGAATTAATTTATATGCTTCAACTAAATCATTTACACTTGTTGAAGGGTTGTTGAAATTGAAATTATCTTGAACTTTTTTCAAAATAACTCCAATAGCTTTTCCGCCTTCTACCCGATTCCAAGACGTATCAATACCTCCAAACGGATTTTCATTTACCAATGAACTTCCCTTTAAAAATTGTAAATATTCTGTTTGGCTACCTCTGGAACCAGTGCTTCCAAATCCTTGCGATTGATGTTGACTTCTACTTAACGCAGCAATTTCACCATTCGATAGTCCTAAATTTTGAAAATAAGAACCGACTTCTACCGAAATTAACCCCTTTTTATCCGCTTTTTCGAAAGCTTCTTCACTTCCATAAAACCGCCACGAAGTATTTAAAAACAAACGTTTTGAATTCCAAGTCGCATCATTTTTTAAATGTGTTTTATATTTTTTATCAGCTGCCAAATCAAACGCTTCAACACTTAACAATGCCGAAGAAGTGTGATGACCGTGCGTTGTTCCAGGAGTTAAATGACTAAATCTATTTATTATAACATCTGGTTTAAATTTTCTGATAATTGCCACAACATCATTCAAAACTTCGTCTTTATTCCAAATTTCCAAGGTTTCATCTGGATGGTTGGAATATCCAAAATCATTGGCCCGTGTAAAAAACTGTTCACCTCCATCCGTTTTACGTGCTGCTAATAACTCTTGAGTACGAATAACGCCCAACAATTCACGTAATTCTGGACCAATTAAATTCTGACCACCATCACCACGCGTAATACTTAAATAAGCTGTTCTTGCTTTTACATTAGTTGCAAAATAAGAAATTAACCGTGTATTTTCATCGTCTGGATGCGCTGCTAAATACAAAACAGACCCTAAAAAATTTAGTTTTTCTATGGATTCATAAATCTCTCCTGAAGTCTGTTTTTTAGGCGTTTGACCAGTCACGAAGAACAAACAACACATACATAATGAAACGATTAAATAAATTTTTTTCATATTAAATAAAGGAATAGATTTAGTTAAAAACAAATATAAAATTTAAATGGAGTTTAACGAGTTCCTTAACAATTATTAACATAAAAAATGCTTTAAAAGCCACTATTTTTTTTCGTGCTAAATATCAAAAACTGTTAAAAACCCTGTAAAACTGTTAATAACTATCTTTGTTTAGAACCACTATTTTAGAATATATTTGTAACTCATAGTATTAAAATAATTATAAATGAAATTTATAGTATCAAGTAGTCAATTATTAAAACAACTTCAAGTTTTAGGAGGTGTTATTAACAGTAGCAATACCTTACCGATTTTAGATAATTTTTTGTTTGAGCTTTCTCAAAACGAATTAAAAATTTCGGCTTCGGATCTTGAAACAACCATGAGCACAGTTATTGAAGTAGAATCTGAATCAAAAGGTTCCGCTGCTATTTCTGCTCGTTTGTTGTTAGATACTTTAAAAACATTTCCAAATCAGCCGTTAACATTTAAAACGGAAGAAAATAACACCATTGAAATTAGTTCAAGTCATGGTAAATATGATATGGCTTATTTTGATGGAAGTGAATTTCCAAAATCTATTTCAATAACTTCACCTAGTAGTACTGTTATTCCTGGTGAAATTTTAGCAACAGCAATTTCAAAAACTATTTTCGCTGCTGGAAATGATGATTTACGCCCTGTAATGAGTGGTGTGTTTTTTCAATTTAAAAGCGACGGACTCACTTTTGTAGCTACAGATGCTCATAAATTAGTAAAATATACACGTACGGATGTTACTGCAAATGCACCTGCGGAATTTATTATGCCAAAAAAACCATTAAACTTATTAAAAGGTATTTTAGGTGGTTCGGAAAGTGATGTAACTATTGAATATAACAATTCAAACGCAAAATTTATTTTTGATAATGTAATTTTAATTTGTCGATTAATTGATGGAAAATATCCAAATTATGAAGCTGTTATTCCAAAAGAAAATCCAAATAAATTAACAGTTGACAGAAGTACATTTTTAAATTCTGCAAAACGTGTTTCTATTTTCTCAAGCAAAACAACACATCAAATTCGCTTGAAAATGGCTGGAACCGAATTAAATATTTCTGCGGAAGATATTGATTATTCAAACAAAGCTGAAGAACGTTTGGTTTGTGAATACCAAGGAGACGACATGCAAATTGGTTTCAACTCTCGTTTTTTAACTGAAATGTTAAGCAATTTAAGTTCTAATGAAGTAATTATTGAAATGAGCTTACCAAACAGAGCTGGGATTTTAACACCTGCAGATGGTGTTGATGAAGGAGAATTTATTACAATGTTAGTAATGCCTGTTATGCTTAACAGCTAATCATAACATAAAATATTGAATTTAAAAATCCGCAAAAAAGCGGATTTTTTTGTATTATTGTGTTTATAAAAGTGCTATTTATTTATTATTAAAAAAGATGAAAAAACTAATTGCATTTACCGCTATTTTATTTTCCTTAACAGCCTTTGCGCAAATAGAAAGCAATTGTAATAATATAAATGAACCTATTTGTTGCCCAAGTTTAGAAAGCGGCTACACACCAAAAATACTTCCTTGGGATAAAGTTGGTAGTAAAACTTCGTTTAAAGAGGCTTTATACGGAATGTTCCCTAAAATTCTAACATATAAAGAATTTATTTATCGCGATTTATTTTCGTCTTCTTTTCAACACTTGGAAGAATACGCACCTTCGGATCCTCCAACTTTAACCAACTCCAAACTTAAATTCAGTTATTGTATCCCAAATACTCGTCAAAAAATGATTGTTGAAATTACAGATTTTAGCGCTCCTTTTTTCCAAACTAAAATGGGACAAGCAATAAAAAACTTAGATTTATTGGTTTTTAATCCACAATCTATTGGCTTAGGCGCTCACAATCATTCTCCTTTAAATAAAAAATATAAAAATAGTGTTATTATGTCGGCTCGTTTTTCACCTTATGGTGGTAAATCTGATTCAGTATCTTTTTTAGCATTTGTAAAGGACAGGTATTTAATAGCTATTGAAGTAGAAGATACAGCAATGCGTTTTACAGAACCTATTCAAGTAGAAAAATATTTAAGTGAGTACATTTCTCAAATAGATTTGACTGATTAACAAGTAATGTATTTTTCAAAAAAAAGTTTATGAAAAATGAAAATTAAGAAGTTCAAACAATATTTAGCATAAAAACATTCAAAAAACAAATATTATTTAATTTTCTCATTTTCAAATACCAAAACGTTCCTATGAATTTCTTAGCCCATTTATATCTTTCCTATAACAACGATCAGCTTTTAATTGGTAATTTTATTGCCGATGCTGTAAAAGGAAAAAAATATAATGAGTATCCTTCAGAAATAAAAACTGGAATACTTTTACATCGTGAAATTGACACTTTTACCGACAACCATTTAACGGTTAGGCAAAGTAAAAGAAGATTACATGAACGATACAACCATTACAAAGGTGTAATTATTGATATTTTATATGATCATTATTTAGCAAAAAACTGGAACAATTATTCAGAAACTCCTTTAGAAATTTATGCTAAAAATGTGTATCATTTATTAACAAAAAATAATGCTACATTGCCACCAAGAGTGCAAAATATGTTACCTTATATGATTGAAAATAATTGGTTAGTGAGTTATGCAACTATTGAAGGTGTTGGCACAATTTTAAATGGAATGAACAGACGCACCAAAGGAATTTCACAGATGGATAAAGCTGTTGAAGATTTAGTTGAAAACTATGAAGATTTAGAACAGGATTTCACTACTTTTTTTGACGATTTAATCAACTTTACACAACAAAAAACGAAATTATTATCAACTACAAATGAACGCTAATCACATTTCAAAAGGAATTTTAAAAGCTCTTGCTGTAATTATTGGAATATCCTTATTACTCTATTTTTTATTCGAAATCCGATCAATATTGGCTTATATCGCCATTTCAGGAGTTATTGCATTAATCGGTAGTCCTATTATCAGTTTTCTGAAAAATAAATTAAAATTTCCAAATACGATAGCCGTAATTACTACCATGTTTATTTTTATCAGTTTTTTATCAGGGTTAATAAGTATGTTTATTCCATTGATAATTGAGCAAGGTGAAAATTTATCGCTGCTAGATATTGACCAACTTCAAACAACAATACAAGAAATAATTAATGAAATAAACACTTATTTTCTTTCTCATAATATCAATATTTTAGATGAGTTAAAGCACTTAAACATCTTTAATAATGTCACTGTAATTCCTAATCTTTTAAATTCTATCATTGGAATTGTTGGCAATTTAAGCATTGGTCTTTTTTCTGTGTTATTCATTTCTTTCTTTTTAATGAAAGATACCAATATTATGGAAAAATCAATTTACGTACTCATAAATGACAAAAATGAAGGAAAGCTTAGAAACTCGCTTTTAACTATTAAACACTTGCTTTCTAGGTATTTTATAGGACTTGTATTTCAAATAAGTATCTTATTTATAATTTACACTATCGTACTTGCCATATTTGGAATAGAAAATGTATTAGTTATTGCTTTTTTATGTGCAATTTTAAATTTAATACCTTACATCGGTCCTTTGGTAGGTGGAATTATTATGCTATTTTTATCAATGAGTAGTAATTTAGGTGAAGATTTTCAAACTGTAATTTTACCGACTACTATTTATGTAATGATTGGATATTTTATCGCTCAATTAATCGATAATTTTTTAAGTCAGCCACTCATTTTTTCAAATAGTGTAAAATCGCATCCGTTGGAAATATTTTTAATTATTATGATTGGAGGTATTTTATTCGGAGTAACAGGAATGATTGTCGCTGTTCCAACATACACAGCCATAAAAGTTATTTTAAAAGCTTTTCTATCTGAAAATAAAATAGTTAAATCTTTAACAAAAGATTTATAACAGCTAAGTTTTTTATACAAACTACACATAAATTACGCTAAAATAAAAACGACACAACAGAAAAACAGGTAAAACAAAGTAACATTTAACGTGAATTTAGAAATATTAACATCGGAAGTTCAGGATTTTATATCTGAAAATTTAAAATCAGATATTACAAAACTGATTTTAAAAGGAAGTCCTTTTAACAATATAACTATACAAGAAATTGCAGCACAAATTGTTTCAAAAAACAAAACGGAATCAAAGCTTCCAACTTGGTTTTCCACTAAAAATATTTACTATCCCAACAAATTAAATATTGAACAAACTTCTTCGGAAACTACTGCAGCTTATAAAAGCAAATTAATATCTGGGACTAAAATTATTGATCTTACTGGAGGATTGGGTGTTGATGCATTTTATTTTTCCAACTATTTTAAAGAAGTTATACATTGTGAATTGAACGAAGAATTGGCTGCTATTGTTTCCCATAATTTAAAACAGTTAAAAAATAGTGGCGTAAAAACGATGACTGTAGATAGTATCCAATTTCTAACAGAAACCACGGAAACATTTGATTGCATATATATTGATCCCTCAAGACGAAACGATATAAAAGGAAAAGTTTTTCTATTAAATGATTGTTTACCAAACGTACCAAAAAACTTAGAGTTACTATTTTCTAAAACTAATACAATACTCATAAAGGTTTCTCCAATATTAGACATTACCAGCGCAGTTAACGAACTAAAATTCGTTAAAGAAGTTCATGTAGTAGCTATAGAAAATGAAGTTAAAGAACTCTTGTTTCTATTAGAAAAAGGCCATCTAGGATCCATCCAAATAAAAACAATCAATTTTAGTAAAAATAATAGTACTCAAACATTTAATTTTCAATTTCAAAATACTTCCGAACCAATTTTATCTGAAGTCAGCAATTTTTTATACGAACCAAACGCTGCTATTTTGAAAGCAGCTGGATTCTCCGAGTTATCTATTCAAATGGATCTTCCAAAGCTTCATAAGCATTCGCATTTATATACAAGTAACACTTTAATTCAAGATTTTCCTGGTAGAAAATTTATTGTTTTAAATAGTGTAACTTACAATAAAAAAGTTTTGAAAAAACTACTACCTGAAGGAAAAGCAAATATTACAACCCGGAATTTTCCAGATACAGTAGAACAAATACGCAAGAAAACAGGAATTAAAGAAGGTGGGACTGTTTATCTCTTTTTTACAACTACTCTTCTTAACGAATTAAAAGTACTCATTTGTACTAAAACATAAATATTGTTTAATATTTATAAAGTTCTAAAATAAGTTTATAAGATATTACACGCTCATTTAAAAACAATAAATGGTGGTTATTTCATACAAATGGTTTAAAAATTTAAAGATTAAAAATAAAATTATACATTTGTACTCTAAAAGCACACCTAAATTATAAATTCTTACGGAGAGAATTAATAATTTGTCGTTTTTAAGCATAACAAATCTTATTTTTATGCTTGTAATTTCGAATTTTGCTTTTAAATTCTCCAAAATAGAAATTTTACTTGCTAAAATTTGAAAGTTTTTCATTTACACCTCACGGTTAACACCTTGATTTTAAGACTAAAAAACTTTCCACACCCTTAATTTTTTAAAATTTTAAAAAATTAAGGGATATTCTGTTGTATATATGTAATAGTTAATATATCTTTGAAGTATACATTAATCAAATAATTACAACCTCAAATGAAAAAATTAAAATTAATATTCGGATTACTTATGGTGATGGCTTTTGTTGCTATTACTGTTATAAGTGCTACTTCAACTGATAACACTGCTGTTAGAAAAGACATTATGCTTCCTAGACAAGCGTAATTCATAAAATTTATTAACTCCTACAAATTATTCAAACCCTTACGAAAATGAAAAAATTAAAATTAATATTCGGATTACTTATGGTGATGGCTTTTGTTGCTGTTACTGTTATAAGCGCTACTTCAACTGATAACACTGCTGTTAGAAAAGACATTATGCTTCCTAGACAAGCGTAATTCATAAAATTTATTAACTCCTACGAATTATTCAAACCCTTACAAAAATGAAAAAAATAAAATTAATATTCGGATTACTTATGGTGATGGCTTTTGTTGCTGTTACTGTTATAAGTGCTACTTCAACTGATAACACTGCTGTTAGAAAAGATATTATGCTTCCTAGACAAGCGTAATTCATAAAATTTATTAACTCCTACGAATTATTTAAACCCTTACAAAAATGAAAAAATTAAAATTAATATTCGGATTACTTATGGTGATGGCTTTTGTTGCTGTTACTGTTATAAGCGCTACTTCAACTGATAACACTGCTGTTAGAAAAGACATTATGCTTCCTAGACAAGCGTAATTCATAAAATTTATTAACTCCTACGAATTATTCAAACCCTTACAAAAATGAAAAAAATAAAATTAATATTCGGATTACTTATGGTGATGGCTTTTGTTGCTGTTACTGTTATAAGCGCTACTTCAACTGATAATACTGCTGTTAGAAAGGATATTATGCTTCCTAGACAAGCGTAATTAAAAATCATTTTAATATTTATAATATCGCACAATAATCATTGTGATTTTTTATTCGTGATATTGTTATATTTCATTATCTTTGATTTAGTAACCCCTATTGATTAAATCAATGAAAAATGAACGAAAAAAATCTTTATTAACAGGCAGCATTATTGCTTTTTTAATTGCTGCTATACCCTATTTGCTTTTTGTAAATCAAAATATACCTAAAGAAATTAGCAAAATAGATTTTTTTTTTATTGAAATAAATTCGGGCTATTATAAAAATTTGTATACTTACACCTATTGGTTTACGTCTAAATTTGTTCCATTATTTCTTTTTTTTATATGGTTTATTACTTGCAAACATTGGTGGGTTCATGTTCTTATTATCCCTATTTCAATCTACCTATTTCAATTAATTAGCGTGGTAAATGATACCGTATTATATGTTGATGAAATTGAATTTATTTATACAGTACCTATCGCAACAATCATAATGGCGTTACTATATTTTTTGAGAAGTAAACTTTCTATTTATATTCAAGCTGTAGATTTAAAAAAAGAAATGGATGATAATATGAAGATACCTACAAAATTTAAAGACAAATAGCTATGCTCAGCTTTTTTAATAGTCGCCTTGATCAAAATAAATTAAATTACTTATTTTTTTTAAAAACACTATAGTAGAAAACTTCCTTTGGTAATTTTTTCACATTCCTTAAACCCTCTATAAAAAATAGTAACTCGAGATTTAACCATCTTTTAAGTTTATCTTTTTAACTTAAAGACTGTCACTTATTTTTTGAATCTTTCATCTTCTAACAAGTTTAATTCCTAGCTAAAATAGTCATTCCACAAAAAAAATCTCCAATGCTAAAAATAGTATGGAGATTTTATGAAAAAATAAATTCTACTTTTCTGATAAAATTTTATTAAAATCAAATTCCTCTGGATGCTTCACATATTTCAACGCGCTTATATAGTCTTCATCCGTTAAAAAATGTAAATTTTGAAAACATAATTGGGCTAATTCAGAATTTACATCTACCAATCTTGGTTGAATCTTACCATTTTCATCCTGTAAATCCGTTAAATATAATGGTGTAATATCTCCTCTAGAATTTGCAGAAACCAAACATCCACTTTTACCTTCATCAAATAATTTTTTAACGCCAATTCCAAGTAAAGTACACAAAGTTAAATCAAATCCAATAGGTCTACAGCAACGTAATTCATACCCTAATTCAATTGGACGGGTTTTGACATTCATCCCTAATTCCTTGAGTTTATTTTGAACTAACATATTCAAAATATGAGACTTACTTACATTCCCTAATTCTGGGTGACCGTGAGCATCATACGTAAAATTTATACCCATCTTATCTACCTCTGCTTTAGAAAGGTTATGGAAAATCCCTTCACTAACCATTGCAACGCCATAATTGATATTTTCAATTTTTCGTTTTATAATTGATGAAATAACCAAATTAACAACTTTTTCCAACGTAATATCTGTTTTATCAAACATTTCAGGAATTATCAGCATAGGGAAATGACAACTCATAGCAATACCAAATGCTAAGTGTCCTGCAGATCTTCCCATTGCAGACATTACAAACCAGTTTTGACTAGTTAAAGCGTCTTCATACGCTGTATTTGCAATTCTAACACCTTCATCTTTTGCTGAATGAAATCCAAATGTTGGGTTCCTATCTGGTAATGGTAAATCATTATCTATAGTTTTAGGAACGTGAATATTTGAAATAAATATTTTTTCTTTATGTAAAAATGATGTAATTCTATTGGCTGTTGAAGCAGTGTCATCACCACCAATGGTAACTAACAATTTTACATTGTTTTTTAAAAATAATTCCGTGTTTACCTTTTCATCCTTCGGTTTAAAACGACTCATTATTAGTGTTGATCCTCCTCTGCTAAAAATTCTATCCGCATGGTCAAAATCCATTTCCTTAATTTGTGGATCTTCACTAAATAAGCCTTTAAACCCTTCATGAATTCCCAAAACGCGGTATCCATCTTTCAAAAAAGATTTCGTTACTGTACTTATTACAGAGTTAATTCCAGGTGCAGGACCTCCTCCGCAAATGATAATAATTGATTTTTGAACTTCCATATATCTTAAAATTAACTAAGGATTAAAAAAAAATGAGTGGATAGAATTACCCTATACACTCATTTTTAAATATACTTTAATATAAACTTAAATTCCTAAAGCTTGACCACCACCAATTTGGATAGTTTCAGCTGTAATGAAAGAAGCATTTTCACTAGCTAAGAAAGATACAACAGAAGCAACTTCTTCTGGTTGACCTAATCTTCCTAATAAAACACTGTTTGCCCAAGAAGCAAAAACTTCTGGTTTAGTCGCTTTAATTTGTGCGTGGAAAGGAGTATCAATAGTACCAGGAGATACTGCGTTTACTCTAATTCCATATTCAGCTAAATCTTTAGCTAAAGCTCTAGTGATAGATTGAACACCACCTTTAGAAACTGCATAAACACCAGCTCCAGGTCCTGCACCATTCCATGCTGCATTTGAAGTATAGTTAATTATTGTAGCATTTTCACCTTTTTTAAGGAAAGGAATCGCTGCTCTTGAAGCAAAAAATACTGAATCAAGATTTAAAGCCATAACAAATCTGTATTGCTCAGTTGTCATTTCTTCAAATCTAGCTCTCACACCAATACCACCAGTATTGTTAACAAGAACATCAATTTTTCCGTATTTTTCACCAATTTTAGTGATGTTTTCAGTAACTGCTTCGGCATCTGTCATGTCAAATCCGTAATATTCAGCAGTAATTCCAGCAGCAGTAAGTTCTACTACTCTTTCAGCACCAATTTCATCTTCAATACCGTTTAAAACAACAGTATATCCGTCTTGTCCTAATCTTTTTGCTACTTCAAAACCAATTCCTCCTGTAGCTCCTGTAATTACAGCTACTTTACCTTTTAAATTACTCATTTTATTTAATTTTAAATTAATTCTTATTTTATATATTCTATTTTACCAACTGTTAAGAAAATTGAAAGCAATGATAGAGGAACTAATGCCCCTAACAACCCAAACAATAATGGCCAGCTTGTAATGTAACCTGCAAAAGATATTGCTAAAATAGTACCTAATACCGCTGAAGCTCCACCTAAACCTGCTAATGAACCTACAGATTTTCCACCATGTAAATCACTAGGTAATGTTTGAATATTTGTCATCATAAATTGGAAACCTCCAAGTACAAATGCCATTAGTATTACTGCAACAATTGCATTTGGCACTAACACAGAAGCAATAATAGCAGGAATAACAATAGCACCGCCTAAAAGCATTGCTGTTTTTCTTGCTTTATCTACGGTTGCTCCTTTTCTAATTAAATAACCAGAGTACCATCCTCCTGCAATACTACCAACCATAGCTCCTACGTAAGGAATCCATGCTGAGAAAGCTAATTCTTTAATGTTTAAACCAAACTCTTCAACTAAATACATTGGTAAGAAAGTAACGAACATCCACCAAATTGGATCAAGGAAAAAACGCCCTAGAATTACTGAATAATTCTTTTTATTTGATAATAATTCACCCCAAGTTTTACCAACTTCATTAACTACCTGAGACTCTGGTTGATTACTTAAAATATATTCTCTTTCTTCTTCTGTTATCCAACTATGTTCTTTTGGTCCTTTTTTATTTATAATTAACCATGGAATTAACCATAATATACCTAAACTTCCAACAACAACAAATGTCATTTTCCAACCTATACTTATGTAAAGCATTAAGATAACAATAGGCGCTAAAATAGATCCTATTGATGCAGCTGCACCAAATAAACCTTGTGCAAAAGCACGTTCTTTTTGAGGAAACCATTCAGCATTACTTTTGGTAGCTCCAGGCCAAGGACCCGCTTCACCAAGACCTAACATCATTCTAAAACCTGTTAAAGATACTTTTCCTTTAGCTAAAGAAGTAAGCGCATCTGCAGTACCCCACAATAATACTGAAACAACAAAACCTTTACGTGTACCAATTTTATCATATAATTTACCCGAAAAAAGTTGACTAAACCCGTAGGCAATCATAAAGAAAATAGTAATAATACCTAATTGATCTTTTGCTTGTTTCGAAGCTTCTTCTGGTGAAGCATCCTTATCAACAATGCCTAATTCATAAGCCATTCCTTGACGGTTTATTGCTATTTGGTCATTATTTTTAAGTGTAATATATTCTGCTTTTTGAATAATCGTATCTTTCCTTTTGGTAATCAAAAGATACGTATTATCAATTGTATTAAATTGTGCTTGATTCTCTTTCAGATTTTCATCAATATGGTCAACAATATCATATTCAATATTAGCCACCCACATATAATTAAGTGTACCCCTATCTAAATAATTAATTATTGTGATTAGCATTATCAAGCTAATAATCCACCACCGTAATCCTTTTACTTTCATAAATTTGAATTTTTAAATATTATATTAAATTTAGGGTGTTAACATCTAATCTTCTGTTTAGAAAATAACATTATAACTAATAAACAATCGAAAACTATTTAATGAATTGATTCTAATTCATTAAAAATATATTTAATTTTAGTAGACGATTCCCTCCTATTTATTTCATTTTTAAAAAGATAAAATTGTGCACTTTTCATCTTTCTACGCTTTAAATATTATAACAATACTGATATAAAAATTTAAAATGAATTTTAAGTTTTTCTCTTGCCAAATCAGAGTTCTGTGCTTCAATAGCATCAAAAATTTCTGAATGTTCTTTTATCCCTTCTTTTGCTTTATTATCATTACAGACATGATATTTTTCGAAATTTGTAATAATTTCAGGCGTTATCATTAGCATAATAGCATTTAAAGAACTATTTCCAGCAGCCTTTGCAATAGCTAAATGTAATAATAAATCTTCCTGAACAGCGTATTCAACTGCAATGACCTTTACTTTATAAGCTTCTAAAGCACTTTTCATTTACA
>JAGPIQ010000126.1:0-1656 GCA_018054895.1 Lutibacter sp.
GTTTCATAATCGAAATTATCTATTAAAATACGGTGAATTCCACCAACTTCTAATATTTCTTTTATTTCGTCCAAACTACGTGCTTCCACAATAATTTTCAAATCTAAATTATTTGTTTTTAAATAATTTTGAGTGGTTGTAATTGCTTTGGCTACACCTCCACAAAAATCAATGTGATTGTCTTTTAACATGATCATATCATACAACGCAAATCGGTGGTTTTCGCCACCACCAATAACAACCGCCCATTTTTCAATGGCTCTAATTCCCGGAGTAGTTTTGCGAGTATCCAATACTTTAGTTTTTGTACCTTCCAACAATCGTGCAAATTGGTTCGTTTTTTTGGCAATAGCACTCATTCGTTGCATACAATTCAGTACCAAGCGTTCCGCTTTCAAAATAGATTGTGAACTTCCTTCCACATAAAAAACAATATCACCATATTTTACTGCCGTACCATCTTTTATCAATACTTCAACAACTAAATTTTCATCGACATACTTAAAAATACGTTGCGCCATTTCAACACCAGCAATTATTCCGTCTTCTTTTACTAATAATTTTGCTTTACCAGTTGCAGTTAAAGGAATACACGCCAGCGAACTATGGTCGCCATCACCTACATCTTCTCTAATAGCGTTTGAAATTATTAAATCGAGTTCTCTTTCAAATTGTTCTTTTGTAATCATTGTATGGGAAAATTTGTAACAAAAATAACTTTTTCATTTCAAAAGTTTCAACTTTAATTCTTTTTATATTTGCACTAT
The DNA here is from genome assembly GCA_018054895.1 of Lutibacter sp. Classification (GTDB taxonomy): domain Bacteria; phylum Bacteroidota; class Bacteroidia; order Flavobacteriales; family Flavobacteriaceae; genus Lutibacter. Next base: position 768 of record JAGPIQ010000126.1, read on the forward strand.
GAAAATTAAATTACTGGCAATCGGTAAAACCGACGATAAAAATTTACAAGTTTTAATTGATACGTATCAAAATAGATTGAAACATTATATCAATTTTGAAATTGATATCATTCCCGATTTGAAGAAAGTCAAAAACTTGAGTGAACAAGAACAAAAGGAAAAAGAAGGCGATTTAATTTTGAAGAAATTAACACCGACTGATGAATTAATTTTGTTAGATGAAAAAGGAAAAGAATTTCGTTCCATTGATTTTTCAGAATTTATTCAAAAGAAAATGAACGCTGGCATCAAACAATTAGTATTGGTAATTGGAGGACCTTATGGTTTTTCAGAGGCGGTTTATAAAGCGGCTATCGGAAAAATTTCACTTTCAAAAATGACATTTTCACATCAAATGATTCGCTTATTTATAGTTGAACAAACGTATAGAGCCTTTACCATTTTAAAAAACGAACCATATCACCATGAATAAACTACAACTGGTTTTTGCAACCAACAATAAAAATAAATTAAAAGAAGTACAAGCAATGCTTACTAATTTTGAAATTGTAAGTTTAGCTGACATTAATTGTTTTGATGACATTCCTGAAACTGCTGATACATTGCAAGGAAATGCTATTTTAAAAGCAAATTACGTAACTGAAAAGTTTGGGTTAAATTGTTTTGCGGACGATACAGGTTTGGAAGTTGAAGCTTTAAATAACGAACCAGGCGTCTATTCTGCACGGTATGCTGGTAAGGAAAACAATTCTGAAGCAAATATGCAAAAACTGCTGAAAAACCTTGAAAACGAGTCGAATAAAAAAGCCCAATTTAAAACTGCAATTGCACTGAATATTAATGGAAAACAATTTATCTTTGAAGGAATTTGCAAAGGGCAAATTTTAAC
>JAGPIQ010000126.1:1756-7437 GCA_018054895.1 Lutibacter sp.
ATGTTTGGAAGTATCACTTCTGCAGTTATCAGTGTTTTAGCTTATTTTAGTAGTGCCAGCCAATTACAACAATTTATGTTTTGGAGTTTTGGTAGTTTAGGTAATTTAAGTTGGGAGGAAATTGCTGCCTTATTTATTGTTTTTTTAATTGGAATTTCCTTTGTTATTTTCATTATAAAACCTTTAAACAGTATGCTTTTAGGTGAAAACTACGCCAAAAGTATGGGCGTAAATGTGCGACGCACTCGAAACTTTACGTTAATAGCCACCAGTTTATTAACCGGTGTAATTACTGCTTTTTCAGGACCTATTGCGTTTGTTGGCTTAGCTGTTCCACACTTAACAAAATTATTATTTAGCACGTCAAACCATCGGATTTTATTACCTGCTGTTGCTATTTGTGGCGCTATTATTATGTTAATTTGTGATAGTATTGCACAGTTACCGAATAGTGAATTTACCTTGCCCATTAACGCTATTACCTCCTTATTTGGAGCGCCAATAATTATATGGTTATTAATTAGAAAACGAAAAATAAACTATTAATGACTGGAAAGCACAAACATACAATTACCACTCACAATTTAACTATTGGGTATTCTTCTAAAAAAGGAACGAACATAATTGCACGCGACTTAAACATTGCCCTTGAAAAAGGGAAGCTGGTCTGTTTATTAGGGAAAAATGGCGTTGGAAAATCTACATTATTACGTACACTTACCAAAGTTCAACCTGCAATAAGTGGTGAAGTTTTTATCAATCATAAAAATTTAAATTCGCTTAATAATTTAGAATTAGCTAAATCCTTAAGTTTAGTTTTAACGGAACGATTACCCGAAAGCACTTTAACGGTGTATGAATTGGTAGCTTTAGGAAGGCAACCTTACACCAATTGGGTGGATAATTTGAATGAAAAAGATGTAAAAATTATTGATCGTGCTTTTGAACAAACCAATACACAACACTTAAAAAACCATAAATATTATGAATTAAGTGATGGGCAACTTCAAAAAGTATTAATAGCGAGAGCTTTAGCTCAAAACACCAAAATTATTATTTTAGATGAACCTACCGCCCATTTAGACATTCATCATACCATTGAAACATTTACGTTGTTAAAACAGTTAGCGCTGAAATTCAATAAAACCATTATAATTTCTACCCACGAAATAAACATTGCATTGCAACTTTCGGATATGTTGTTACTAATGACGCCTTCGGAATTTATAGTTGGAAACACCGCTGATTTAATTGAAAACGACAGCATCAACAAGCTTTTTGAGTCGGATTTAATACGTTTTGACAAGAAATTAAAACAATTTGCCATTTCCAACTTTTAGAAGTTGTATAATTAAAACTGAACATTTATCCATTTTTTAATGAAAAATTATTTCTATTTACTTTTAAGCGTCCTTTTAGTTACCTGTGGAAGCAACAATCATATTCAAAATACAAAAGAAACTCTTGAGGTTACTGGAGAAACTGCAGTATTGTATGGCAATACCATCACTGCCAATGAACTAAAAGAACACTTATATATTTTAGCTTCAGATGAATTTGAAGGTCGTGAAACAGGAGAACCTGGACAAAAAAAAGCGGCTAATTTTTTACGGAATTATTATATCTTAAATAAGATAAGTTCTCCAACTGGAATACAAGATTATTTTCAAACAATACCTACTTCTGAATTAACACCTGCAACAAAACCATCAGAAAACGTGTTGGCTTTTATTAAAGGAAGTGAAAAACCTGCAGAAATAATAGTAATTTCAGCACATTACGATCATTTAGGTATGAAAAATGGCGACATTTATAATGGTGCAGATGATGACGGTTCTGGAACGGTAGCCATTATGGAAATTGCTCAAGCGTTTAAAGAAGCTTCAAAAAACGGTAAAGGTCCAAAGCGTTCTATTTTAATTTTACACGCAACTGGTGAAGAAAAAGGCTTGTTAGGCTCTAAATACTATACAAAGTTTCCAGTATTTCCATTAGTAAATACCGTAGCCAATTTAAACATTGATATGATTGGTCGTGTAGATGACGCACACGAAAACACTCCTAATTTTGTATATTTAATTGGTTCCGATAAATTAAGCACTGAACTTCATGTACTTTCTGAACAAATGAATGAAAAATTTACCAAACTACAACTAGATTACACCTATAATGATAAAAAAGATCCCAACCGTTTTTACTACAGATCAGATCATTACAACTTTGCAAAACACAACATTCCAATTATTTTTTATTTTAACGGAATGCACCAAGATTACCACAAACCATCCGACACTCCCGATAAAATAAATTACGAACTACTAGAAAAACGTACGAAATTAATTTTTTATACCGCTTGGGAACTTGCCAATAGACCCGAAAGAATTAAGGTTGATAAGAAATAGTTATTGGTTGTTGGTTATTGGTTGTTGGTTGTTGGTTGTTGGTTGTTGGGCTTCGACTCCGCTCAACCGCCGTTACATTGCGGTCACTGAGGAATGTCATCCTGAGCTTGTCGAAGGAGGATTCGAAGTGCATATCAATGAGTATTTTCAATTAACATCATAAGGCTTCGACTTCGCTCAGCCACCGGAACCTTTACCCCTTTGTCCCTTTAAACCTTTGAACCTCTGAACCTTTGCCCCTCTAAACCTTCACACCTAATGAATAATCTTAAAAATCAATTCCTTCAAAATATCCCCAACAGGTAAGGCATTTGCTCCTACTCCTTTACTTTTTACATCGGCATCACGTAACAAACCTATTACTTGTGAAACTTTACGCATAGGATAATTTTTTGCCGCTGTAGAATAATCGCTAATAAAAAATGGATTTATACCTAATGCTTTGGCAACACTGTTATTTGATTTATCATTTAAACTATGGTAAATAAGCAGTTGTGTAAAAAAACTATTTAACAACGAAATGGTCATTACAATAGGATTCGCTTTTTGATTTTGCGCAAAGTGAATAATTATTTTATTTGCATTCAGCACATTGCGCTCCCCTACAGCTTTTCGTAATTCAAAATTATTATAGTCCTTACTTATTCCAATATTTTCTTCAATATCCTTTGGTGAAATGGTAGAATTAACTGGTAAAACAACCATTAATTTATCCAATTCGTTGCTAATTTTACTTAAATCAGTGCCTAAAAACTCCACCAACATTAAAGTTGCCTTGGTGTCAATATTATATTTTTTTCCAGCCAACACTCTTCGGATCCAATCTGATATCTGATTTTCGTATAATTTTTTACTTTCATACACCAATCCTTTCTTTTGAATAGCTTTATACAGTTTTTTACGCTTATCAATGGTTTTATATTTATAACATAACACCAACACTGTTGAGGGTTGAGGGTTTTCCGCATACGACACTAAATTTTCAATAGTTCGCGATAAATCTTGCGCTTCTTTTATAATAACCACTTGTTTTTCCGCCATCATTGGAAAACGCTTCGCATTATCTATAATGTCTTCAATGGTAATATCTCTACCATACAGCACCATTTGATTGAAACCTTTTTCTTCTTCTGTTAAAATATTCCTTTCAATATATTCGGATATCTTATCTATATAATAAGGCTCTTCACCCATTAAAAAATAAATAGGTTTTACATTTCCTGCTTTTATATCAGAAACTATTTTTACAACATCACTCATTTATGGAAATATTTTAGCATTTTTGCGCTATGCAGCAATTGAATTTACCACTTTATAAATTCAGAATCAAAAGTAAGGAAAATAAGCCTTTTATTTTTGATATTCTTCGAAAAAAATATGTGAGTTTAACCCCTGAAGAATGGGTTCGACAACATTTTATTCATTATTTAGTGGAAGAAAAAAAATATCCTGTTTCATTAATTGGCATTGAAAAAAAGCTGACAATTAATGGTTTAACAAAGCGTACTGATATTTTAGTGTTTAATACGGATGGAAAACCACATATTATTGTGGAATGTAAAGCGCCTTCAATTAAAATTTCACAAGAAACCTTTAATCAAATAGCGCATTATAATTTAAAGCTAGAGGCTACTTATTTAATTGTAACCAACGGATTACAGCATTATTACTGCACGATGGATTTTGTGAATGAAACCTATGTTTTTATGGAAACCATTCCTAATTACACCAAATAATGCTATCTTATTTCTGCTCCGTTTCTAAGGTCAGCAATTTACTTTTTGCCAAAGCAAACTCTGGGAATAAGGCCACAGCTTGTTCTAAACTAGCTTTTGCTTCTTTGTTTTTCTTTAAATCCAATTCAATTAACCCTTGTAGATAGATAATTGCAGGTTTTAGATCTACACTTTGATTGAAATTTTTATTCACCTGAAAAGTAACTTTTACATTTTCTTTATGTGTTAACGTACTTGCTTTTTTAATGGTTGCATAGGCATCATCCAACTTATCTAATTGATATTCAAGACCAGCTACTTTATAGGCTTGATAATTCGTGTTGGTTTTTGCCAATAACGTTTTATAACCCTCCAACGCCTTTTCTAAGGCTCCAATAGATTCTAGTGAAATGGTGTTCATTTCTAGCAAAGCAACATCCGCTGGTTTATCCACCAAAATATCTTTGGTTACTAAAAAACAAGAAACAAAATTACGCTCATTAAAATATAGGTATGCTAAACTATCTTTATAAACACTTTTTGGGCCTTCCATAGCAATAATTGAATACATAGAACTTACAGCAACGGATTTATCTCCATAAGATAGCGCTTGCTTCATTTTCATTTTTTCAATATCAACACTTGAAGAAGTTTGTGCAATTGCAGTTACAGTAATTATAAACGTAAATAGGTATAAAATATTTTTCATTTTTAAATTATTAATTATAGCAGTAAATCTAAATAAATTAAATTAATTACATATTAAAATATTCTTAAAAACAACACTTTTATTAATACACCTAAAGGGAAAACAATTTTTTATTTAAGACCTGCAAGCGGTTGAACACAAGCTGATAGCTATGCCATAAACAGCAAAAGGATGCTACAATTTAATTATTGTAACATCCTTTTTATTTTTTAACAGATAAAAATTAAGTTCTAAAAGCCTAAAATAAACCTTCCACTGTTAAATAGCGCTCTCCTGTATCATATGCAAACGTTAAGATTTTTTTACTTTTATACTGATCTTGTGTTTTATGAATTGCCGCCAAGGAAGCTCCAGATGAAATTCCTATAAAAAGACCTTCTTCTTTAGCTGCTCTTTTTGCAAAGGTATAGGCTTCTTCTTTTGAAACTTTTATAACACCGTTTAATAAATTAACATCTAAATTTTCAGGAATAAAACCTGCTCCAATTCCTTGAATTGCATGAGGTCCAGGGGATCCACCACTAATTACAGGTGAATCTTCTGGTTCAACCGCATAAATTTCTATGGAAGGAAATTGTTTCTTTAACTCCACAGCTAAACCGCTTATATGCCCTCCAGTTCCAACACCAGTAATTAAATAATCGATTCCTTCTGGAAAATCTTTTATTATTTCTTGTGCTGTTGTTTTAGCATGAATAGAAGGGTTTACAGGGTTGTCAAACTGCATCGGCATCCATCCGTTCAACTCATTTTTAAGTTCAGTAGCTTTTTCAATGGCTCCTTTCATTCCTTTTTCCTTTGGAGTCAATACAATTTCAGCACCATAGGCTGTCATTAATTTTCGTCTTTCAATGG
>JAGPIQ010000030.1 GCA_018054895.1 Lutibacter sp.
GTTTCCATTGCGCCTAAAACTCCGCCACGTTCCGTAATTCTGTCAAATTCTGCATACACAGCTTCTTCTACCAAATCGGTTAATTCTTCAATAATAAACGAACCTTGAAGTGGGTTCTCGTTGGTTGCCAAACCTAATTCTTTGTTGATAATTAGTTGAATTGCCATTGCTCTTCGAACACTTTCTTCGGTTGGTGTTGTGATGGCCTCATCATATGCATTGGTATGCAAACTATTGCAATTATCATAAATGGCATACAATGCTTGAAGTGTGGTACGAATGTCGTTAAAATCAATTTCCTGTGCGTGTAAACTGCGGCCAGACGTTTGAATATGATATTTTAACATTTGAGCACGCTCATTTGCTCCGTACTTATTTTTTAGTGCTTTTGACCAAATTTTCCGAGCAACTCTGCCAATTACAGCATATTCTGGATCCGTTCCATTGGAAAAGAAAAAAGATAAATTGGGGCCAAATTTATTGATATCCATTCCGCGAGAAAGATAATATTCAACATAGGTAAATCCATTTGCTAAGGTAAACGCTAACTGCGAAATTGGATTTGCGCCGGCTTCTGCAATATGATAGCCAGAAATTGAAACCGAATAAAAATTGCGAATATTGTTTTTAATAAAATATTCCTGAACATCGCCCATTAAGCGTAAGGCGAATTCTGTCGAAAAAATACACGTATTTTGCGCTTGATCTTCTTTTAAAATATCTGCTTGAATAGTTCCGCGAACTGTTGAAATAGTTTCGGTTTTTATTTTTTGATAAACATCTTTTGGTAAAACTTCGTCACCTGTTACGCCTAATAAAAGCAATCCTAAACCATTATTTCCTTCGGGTAAATTCCCTTGATACTTTGGTCGTTCAATACCTTTTTTTTGATAAATAGCAGCTATTTTTTCTTCAGTTTCATCTTTCAGCCCATTTTTCACAATGTATTTTTCACATTCCTGATCAATTACAGCATTCATAAAATATGCCAACATCATGGGAGCAGGACCATTGATAGTCATGGAAACCGAAGTCATTTCGTTGGTTAAATCAAAACCAGAATATAATTTTTTAGCATCATCCAAGCAACAAACGGAAACCCCTGCGTTTCCAATTTTACCATAAATATCAGGTCGTATTGCGGGGTCATTTCCATATAATGTTACGGAATCGAATGCTGTGGATAGCCGTTTTGCAGGCATTCCTAAACTTACATAATGAAATCGTCTGTTGGTGCGCTCTGGACTTCCTTCGCCAGCAAACATACGTGTTGGGTCTTCACCAGTTCTTTTGAAAGGGAATAAACCAGCGGTAAAAGGAAATTCTCCGGGTACATTTTCTTCTAAAGTCCAGAATAGTATATCGCCCCAAGCTTCATATTTTGGTAAAGCAATTTTAGGAATTTTAGTGTGTGAAAGTGATTCGCTATGTGTTTTTATGTTAATTTCTTTATTTCGAATGGTGTACGAATATAATTCGTTTCTATAAGCTTGTTTTTTTGTTTCCCAATTTAAAATGGTGGTCCAATTATGTGGATTTAATTCCATTTTCACTTTTGAAAATTCTGAGACTAATAATTTTATAAACTCGCTATTAGTTTCAGTATGAGCTTGTCGAAGACTATTTTCCTCCAATCCAAACTTTGATAGGCTTAGTTCGACAGAAGTAATACTTTCAATAGTCTTATAAATTCCAAATAATTTCTGCGCAATTTCTTTTTGTTGAAAGCTTTGTTTGGTGTAATTTCTATTGTTTTCGGTTATTTCAGATAGATAACGCGTTCTGCTGGGTGGAATTATAAATTGTTGTTTATCCTTTTTTAAACTAAATTTCAAGGAGCTTTTGTTAACGAATGATGTTTTTTCATTTAATTTTTGAATCAAAAACTGATATAATTCATTCGTTCCAGCATCATTAAATTGTGAAGCGATGGTTCCAAAAACGGGCATTGAGTTCACATCCGATTCCCATAAATTATGATTGCGTTGGTATTGTTTTTTCACATCACGCAAGGCATCTAAAGCACCTCGTTTGTCAAATTTATTCAACGCAATAACATCAGCAAAATCAATCATATCAATTTTTTCCAACTGAGTTGCAGCACCATATTCGGGTGTCATTACGTATAAAGAAATATCCGAATGCTCTAAAATTTCGGTATCGCTTTGTCCAATTCCAGAGGTTTCTAAAATAATTAAATCATAATCGGCAGCTTTTAAAATGTCCACAGCATCGGAAACGTGCTTTGACAAGGCTAAATTAGCTTGTCGTGTTGCCAGAGATCGCATATAAATCCTGCTATTTTGAATGGAATTCATTCGAATTCGATCGCCTAATAATGCACCTCCAGTTTTTCTTTTTGAAGGATCTACAGAAATTATTCCCAATGTTTTAGTTGGAAAATCTTGTAAAAACCGTAATACTATTTCATCAACCAAAGAAGATTTTCCAGAACCACCTGTTCCGGTTATTCCTAAAACAGTTCCAGTGTTTTTTGTGAGTTTCTTCAAGGGCGAACATAAAGAAAGATATTCATCATGTCTATTTTCGGCAATTGAAATGAGTCGAGCAATGGTGTTTATATCTTTATTTTTAAGACTTTCTTCAACGTTTTTTCCTTTTGGAAGAAGTAATGATGGATTTGGAAAGTCACTTTTTTCAACCATATCATTTATCATTCCTTGCAAGCCCAATTCTCTTCCATCGTCAGGCGTGTAAATTCGAGTAATTCCATACTTCATTAATTCTGAAATTTCTGAAGGAAGAATAACACCACCGCCGCCGCCAAATATTTTAATATGTTTTGCACCTTTTTTCTTCAATAAATCGAACATATATTTAAAATATTCTAAGTGTCCGCCTTGGTAGGAAGTCATTGCTATTGCATTCGCATCTTCTTGAATAGCACAGTTTACAACATCTTCAACACTTCTATCGTGTCCAAGGTGAATAACTTCAACACCAGTTGCCTGAATAATTCTGCGCATAATGTTTATAGAGGCATCATGCCCATCAAAAAGAGAAGCTGCGGTAACAATTCTAACTTTATTCGTAGGTTTGTAAACTGATATTTTTTCCATTTCTTGAAGATTTCGACTTATTTACATGCAATTTATTACTTTTTTAAAATTTATAGGTGTTTTTTTATGAAATAACTAAGTTTTACTTTTTTGCTACTTACTACCTATTTTTTGTATAATTTTGGTGTCAAAATTTTATTTTAATGAATCGATCGTGTTTGAAAGGTTATCACCCAACAAAAAGACAGCTTTGTTGATAGAAAGACATGTAGCGAACAGTTCCTATAGCTATCGGAATGATCATTGAAAAACAATAAAAAAACACACATGAAACGAGCATACTGAGAAATTTATCATTCAACGGAATGACGAATAGCGAACAACATGTGACCCTAAAAAAACAATAAAAAAACACACATGAAACGAATTATAATTCTAATTAATTGCAACGATAAACAAGGAATAATTGCATCAGTAACGTCATTTATTCAACAGCAAAGCGGAAATATTGTATACATTGACCAGCATGTGGATAGAGAAGATAATAAGTTCTTTATGCGGTTAGAATGCGAGTTTAAAGAGTCTGTATTTTCAATATCAAACTTAGAAACTAATTTTTCTAATGAAATTGCTACAAAATTTGATATGACATGGAGGCTGCATAATGCTGATAGAAAACCTAAAATGGCCTTGTTTGTGTCAAAATACGAACATTGTTTATATGATATTTTAAGCAGGTATAGTTCCAATGAATTAGAGGTTGAAATTCCTTTGATTATTAGTAATCATCCTGATTTAGAGTATATTGCTAAAAACTTCAATATTCCTTTTTATCATATAAGTGTTACAAAGGAAACAAAAGAGGAAGCCGAAGATTTACAATTGAAATTATTGAAGGAATATGAAATTGATTTTATTGTGTTGGCAAGATATATGCAAATATTATCGAGTAAATTAATAAAAGATTATACTAATTTTATTATAAATATCCATCACTCGTTTTTACCAGCATTTCCTGGAGCAAAACCGTACCATTCAGCATATAAGCGAGGGGTTAAAATTATTGGAGCTACGAGCCATTATGTTACTGAAGATTTAGATGAAGGTCCAATTATTGAACAAGATACAGCTCGTGTAACACATACAAATACCGTTAAAGATTTTATTTTAAAAGGAAGAGATTTAGAAAAAATTGTATTGTCGCGAGCAATAAAATTACATATAAAGCGAAAAGTAATGGTGTATAAAAATAAAACAGTAATCTTTATTTAAGATACTTTAAAAACGAAAATAGTTTTCGGTCGTTTAAGTAATTTAAATTGGATTCATTTATATAAGCTTCTTTTTCGAAGCTTATGTTTTTATAGGCAATTTGTGCATTCTTAAATTGAATATAGCGAAACAAAAATTCTATAGCATACCAAATAAAAAAGGGTAGTAAAAGTAATTCAAGTTGTTGTTTTAAATGAATTTTTTCATGATTTATAAGTTGTAAGTCAGTTTTAAAAGACTTGTCTTTTATGAAAATAAAAGGATAAATAGCAACACCAATAAATTTAGAAGGTAAAATATGTTTGAAAACAAGTATCATGGTAATTTAATTGATGTCAAAAAATTGAACTGATTACAAAGGTCAAATAAAAAAGCGGAATTTTAAAATCTTTATTATTAAGGTTTTGGTATAGTTGTTGCTATTATTTTAAAACAATTTAAAATTTAAAAAATGATGAAAGCGATAAAATTAATTGTAGTATCGATGCTATTCGTATTAGCATCATGCAGTTCTGTTCGTGTAACAACGGATTATGATACTGCGAAAGATTTTTCAACATATAAAACTTTTGCATTCTATAAAAAAGGAATTGATAAAGTTGATATTTCAGATTTAGATAAGCGAAGAATTTTAAAAGCTATCGAAAATGAATTATTGGCAAAAGGATTTACGATTTCTGAAAATCCAGATCTATTAGTTAGTATTTTTACAAAAGCACGTGAAAAGGTGGACGTTTATAATGACAGAAGTATGTACTTTGGATGGAGTCCTTGGTATTACGGTCCTAATTTTGGTACGCATATTTCAAAATATACAGAAGGAACTTTGTTTGTTGATTTAATTGATGCAAAAACTAAAGAATTAACCTGGCAAGGTATTGGAAGTGGCGCATTGAATATTTCAGGAAATGTGAATAAGAAAGAAGAGAGAATCAAAGAATTTGTGGCGGAAATAATGGCAAATTATCCTCCAGGCAGTTCAAAATAATATAATAAAGAAATGTTAAAGACGTTCTGAAAGTTTTCAGGACGTTTTTTTTATGTAATTTTGGCCTATGAATTTCAATAATTTGGCTCCTTTAAGGGATGGAGATTTTTACTTTAATGAACAAGGGTATCGCGTTTTTACAGAACAATATCATTTAAAACGTGGGTATTGTTGTAAAAATGGATGTAAACATTGTCCGTTTGGATATAATATAAAAACAGAAAATTTTAAAAAATAACTAATGATTAAAAAAATACTTTTAGTAGTTGTAATTTTTCAATTTTCAGCGTGTGCTGAGTTGCAGCAAGTTGTAAATCAGTTACCAACAGGTATGATTACCAACGATCAAATAGGAGGTGGTTTAAAAGAGGCTTTAAATAATGGAATAACAAAGCAAGTAACTAAATTGGCTGTTGAAAATGGTTTTTATAACAATGAATTAACAAAAATTTTATTGCCAGCTGAATTGCAAAAGGTTGATAATACATTGCGTAAAATTGGCTTGTCAAAACTAGCAGATGAAGGTTTGAAAGTGTTAAATAGCGCTGCTGAAGATGCTGTTGGAGAGGCAATTCCAATTTTTGTAGATGCCATTAAAGGAATGTCATTTAATGATGCTAGAAATATTTTGATGGGAGATAAAAATGCAGCGACTCAATATTTACAAAGTTCAACATCGACTGCTTTAACTCAAAAATTTAATCCAATTATTAATGCGTCATTTAAAAAAGTAGGAGCAGATAAAATTTGGACAGATTTAATTACACGATATAATAATATTCCACTTGTAAATAAAGTAAATCCAGATTTAACTGATTATGTAACTGCACAAGCACTAAAAGGCGTTTTTACAATGGTTGCAGTTGAAGAATTAGACATTAGAACTAAAGTGTCTAGCAGAAGTTCTGATTTGTTAAAAAGAGTTTTTGCTTTACAAGATTAGTTTTTACTAGGCGCAAAGGTTCAAAGTTACAACGACAAAGTGTGTAAGCCGATTAAATAAGAAAGTTATAATTTATTAGCTAATAGCTAAAGACTAAAAATGACTTTCTAGTTTTTCGTGTAATTTTTTGAAATAATCAAAGGCTAAAAGTGTTCTTGAACCTGGCCAGCTAAACATTTCTCCATCTCCAAAAACAGTGATAGATCTATTGGTGTAATTAGCAATTTCCATGGCATGTTCATCTTTAAAAGGAAATGGTTCTGAAGATAAAATAACTACATCAGGATCCCCTTCGTGTCGAATTTTATCAATTTCTACTTTTGGGTAGCGACTCATATCTTCATAAATATTTTCGAATTTATTTAGCTGCAACATCTCGTTAATATAAGTATCATTTCCTGCAACCATCCAAGGTTTTGCCCAAATAAAATAAGCTACTTTACGTGTTGGTTTGTTTTTTATAAAGTTTTGAAAATCAGCTAATTTAAACTCTATTTTATGAGCTAAATTATCTGCTTCTGTTCTTCTGTTTAAAATAGAACCCAAGTGTAGTATAAAATCAATGGAATCATTTAACGTATTGATATCAGAAAAATAAGTAGGAGCTATTTTTTCCAATTCAGGCAACATGTCGTAGGCGTTTTCTTCCTTATTACAGATTATGAAATCTGGATTTAACCCCTTAATTTTTTCATAATCTACCTTTTTTGTGCCGCCAACTATGGTTTTTGTAGACTTTAAATGATATGGATGTTTACAAAATTGAGTAATACCAACCAACTCGTTTTCCAATGCCAAATCACACAGTAATTCTGTTTGTGAAGGTACTAATGATACAATTCTTTTTGGAATAGTTTTCAATACTATTTCTCTTCCTATTTGATCTTTTATTGTTTTCATTTTTTGGTATCAAGTATTTAAATTTTGTTCACTAACAACCAGCAGCCAATATCTCAGCCATTTCTTGTTGTAAAATCTCAGCTTCTTTTTGCGCTGCTTGGGAGAAATTTTCATCGTTTCCTGCATAAATAATTCCTCTAGAAGAATTTATTAATAAGCCACAATCTTTAGTTAAACCATATTTGCACACATCTTGTAAATTTCCGCCCTGTGCACCAACTCCTGGAACTAATAAAAAGTGGTTAGGAACAATTTTTCGTATTTCTGAAAAATATTCAGCTTTGGTGGCACCTACTACAAACATTAAGTTTTCAGCGTTTTTCCAAGTAATGGCAGTTTTTAAAACTTCTTTGTATAATTCCTCATTTTCAGTTTTTAATCCTTGAAAATCGAGTCCACCTTTGTTAGAAGTCAAGGCCAATAAAATAGTCGTTTTATTTTCAAAAGCTAAAAAAGGTTCTACAGAATCGCTTCCCATATACGGAGCAACGGTCACAGAATCAAAATTTAAATCTTCAAAAAAAGCTTTCGCATACATGGTAGAAGTGTTTCCAATATCACCACGTTTTGCATCTGCAATGGTAAATAGTTCGGGATATTTTTCATTGATGTACTTAATAGTTTTCTCCAAAGCTATCCAACCTTTTATACCGTACGCTTCATAAAAAGCAGTATTCGGTTTGTACGCCACAGCTAAATGATGCGTAGCATCAATAATTTGTTTGTTGAATTCAAAAATTGGATCTTCTAAATCTAATAAATGCGTTGGTATTTTGCTTAAATCTACATCTAAACCAATACATAAAAACGATTTTTTTTGTTGAATTTGGTTTATAAGTTCTTGTTTGTTCATAAGTTCAAATAAAGAGTTGTGCAAAAGTAGTAATTTTAATAGTTTAAGTTATATTTGTTCACTAAATAAAATAACTTGTTTTCATATATATTAAATAAATTAGGCTACGGAATACTCACACTTTTGGGAGTGGTGACCGTTATTTTCTTCTTGTTTAATGTGTTACCAGGTGATCCTGCACGTATGATGTTAGATCAACGGGAGGATAGTGAGCAGCTTCAAAATATTCGAAAAAAATATGGGTTCGATCAACCTATTGGAACACAATATTTGTACTATTTGAACGATTTATCGCCTATTTCAGTGCATTCAAAAAGCGCTGATAACTATACATTTTTAGATAAAAACAAGTATTCTTTTGTTGAATTGTTCAATACCAGTGAAAAAACAATAGTATTGAAATATCCTTATTTGCGAAAATCATTTCAAAAAAACGATAAAAACGTATCAGATGTTATTAGTGAAACCTTACCGAACACTGCCGTTTTAGCGGTTTCAGCAATTACGTTGGCTATAATTATTGGAGTGTTTTTCGGAATTTTATCAGCCTTGTTTAAAGATACTTTTTTTGATCGATTTATTTCGGTAATAAGTACTTTGGGTATGAGTGTTCCTTCCTTTTTTAGTGCTATTTTATTTGCTTGGGTTTTCGGTTTTATGTTGCATAGATACACGCATTTAAATATGACAGGTAGCTTGTATGAGGTGGATGATTTTGGTGAAAATGTGTATATTCAATGGAAAAATTTAGTGTTGCCAGCAATTGTTTTGGGAATTCGTCCGTTAGCAGTTGTAATTCAATTAATGCGGAATTCATTGTTGGAAGTGTTAACGCAAGATTATATTAGAACGGCGAAAGCAAAAGGACTTTCAACCTATAAAATTATTAGAAAACACGCATTAAAAAATGCATTAAATCCGGTTGTTACAGCAGTTTCAGGGTGGTTTGCATCAATGTTAGCCGGAGCGGTTTTTGTAGAATTTATTTTTAACTGGAACGGATTAGGGCGTGAAATTGTAAACGCGTTAAATACGTTGGATTTGCCAATTATTATGGGAAGTGTATTAACCATTGCAACGATGTTTATTTTAATAAATATACTTGTTGATATACTGTACGGAGTGTTAGATCCAAAAATTAGAGTAAAATAAAGAGGGTAATCGAAAACGAATTCGTAGTATATTGAAACGAAGTTTTTTAAGCAGTAGTTTATTGATTATTTTTGTAGATACAAATTATAATATTAGTAGAAATGAGACAAAAAATAGTAGCAGGAAACTGGAAAATGAACAATGATTTAGACGAGTCTAAGTCTTTAGTTAAAAAAATTGCAAAAAGCATTAAAAAGAAATCATTAAAAAACACAAGAGTAATTGTAGCTCCAACGTATGTTAGTTTACAAAAAGTAGCTGCAAAAGCGAAAGGAACGAAGGTTGAAGTAGCTGCTCAAAATATGCATTTTGCTAAAAATGGAGCTTTTACAGGTGAAATTTCTGCAGATATGTTGAAATCTGTAAATGTGAAAATTGTAATTTTAGGACATTCAGAAAGAAGAGAGTATTTTGGTGAAACAGATGCTTTATTAGCTAAAAAAGTAGATACTGCTCTGGCAAATGAAATGGAAGTAATTTTCTGTTTTGGTGAAGTTTTAGAAGATAGAAAATCGGAGAATCATTTTAAAGTTGTTGAAAGTCAAATTTCAAATGGTTTATTTCATTTAGAAGCAAAAGCTTGGAAAAATATTGTTTTAGCGTACGAGCCAGTTTGGGCTATTGGTACAGGTGAAACTGCTTCTCCAGAACAAGCACAAGAAATGCACGCATTTATCAGAAAAATTGTTGCTGATAAATACAACCAAGAAGTGGCAGACAACGTTTCAATTTTATACGGAGGAAGTGTAAAACCAAACAATGCAAAAGAAATTTTTGGAAAACCAGATGTTGATGGTGGATTAATTGGTGGAGCAGCTTTAAGTAAAGATGATTTTGAAGCAATAATTGATGCTATTTAATGGATAACATATATATATCATATACTTTTAAAATACACCCAAAAGAACCGGCAACCGATATATTGGTTGCCGAATTGGGTGAAGTTGGGTTTGAAAGCTTTGTTGAAACTGAGGATGGAATGATCGCCTACATTCAGCAAACAGATTGGAATGAAAATGTTTTGGACGATATTTTTATATTGGATTCTGGAGAGTTTTCAATTTCTTATGAAATGGAAGTTATTGAACAGACTAATTGGAACAGTGAATGGGAGAAGAATTTCAATCCTATTCAAGTGGATGATTTGGTGAGTATTAGAGCGCCATTTCACGAAAATCCAAACTTAAAATATGATATAGTTATTGAGCCAAAAATGAGTTTTGGAACGGGTCACCACGAAACTACTCATATGATGGTGCAACATTTGTTAGAGTTAGATTTAACAAATAAAAAAACCTTAGATATGGGTTGTGGAACTGGAATTTTAGCAATTTTTGCTGAAATGAAAGGCGCTAAACCTATTGATGCTATTGATATTGATAACTGGTGTTACCAAAATTCTATTGAAAATGTGGAACGTAATAATTGTTCTAATATTTCAGTTTTTGAAGGGGAAGCGTCTTTATTGGTTAACAAAAAATATGATGTTATAATTGCGAATATCAACAGAAATATTTTATTGAATGATATGCACGCTTACATGAACTGTTTGAATGAAAACGGTACGCTTTTATTAAGTGGTTTTTACAAAGAAGACATTGAAATTATTGATGCTGAAGTGTCAAAATACAACTGTAAATTAGATAAAACTATTGAGCGCAATAATTGGGTTGCTTTGAAGTATCAAAAATAATATTTAAATTAGCAGTATGAGTACTCAAAGGAAAATACAAGAAGACGTTGATGTTTTAGAGCAAGAAACAACGCTGAATGAAATTGTTTTGTTTAATGATGACGTGAATACGTTTGATCACGTAATAGATTCATTAATTGATATTTGTGATCACACTCCAGAACAAGCTGAACAATGCGCCATGTTGGTACACTATAAAGGGAAATGCACCGTTAAAACTGGCGAGTATAACGATTTAAAGCCTCGTTGTATTAGTTTACTTTCGAAAGGCTTATCAGCTGAAATTATATAAGATAATTCAGTAAAATTACTGATACTAAAAAAATAGTTACTTAATTAAAAAAGGCACGGCTAATACTTTTCTGAGAGCATTAGTCGTGCCTTTTTTTATCACGCTAATTCTGTTAAGAGATTATGATAAGGTTTTCACGCGATAGGCTAATATTCATGTTTTATTGTAAATTGACGGATACTTTAATTCGTTTTAATTGATTAAAAAATACTATTTCTACCTTATTTATGTATAAAATTGATAATTTTATTAGTCTTTTCTATGTTGTTAATATTCAGATAGTTTTCTATTTTAAATATGTTAATTTAACTGGCGGAATATTCCTAAAACGTTTTCGAAGTTAATATAGTATATTAATTAGGGAAATTTGTAATAGAATGAATCTGTTGATTGTACGTAATTTGCTACTACTAATAGTAATAGAATAAGTTATGAGTTTAAAGAAGCAATTTTTAAAAAGTAAGCCAGTATGTAAAGTTACTTTTTCATTAACAAAAGAGGAAGTTAATGAAGCTAAAAAAGTAATCCTTTTAGGTGATTTCAACAATTGGAATATTAAAGAAGGTGTTGTGCTTAAAAAATTAAAAGATGGATCCTTTAAAGTGGCTATTGATTTAGAAACTGAAAAAGAATACCAATTCAAGTATTTACTTGATGGTGGAAATTGGGTGAATGATGCAGAAGCTGATAAATATGTTGGAAATGGTATGGGTGCTGAAGAAAATTCAGTAGTTATAGTATAAGACGAAGGAGAAAAAGGTTTTTATGATTTGGAGGTGTATTTTATATACCTCCATTTTTTTTGTTACAAAAAGTATAAAACAAAAAAAAGAGAATTTTGGCAAATTCCCTTTTTTTTACTACTAACTAAAAAAATCAAAAACATTACTTAGAAATTTAATTCATTAAGTAATTGAATTATGATGTAAATGTATAGGATATAGGAGTAATTAATTATGACTTTTATCAGGTTATTGAAAAATAGTTGTTTTTTTTTGAGAATATTTTTATAGCTAACTTTTTAAAGAAAATTTGAATCAATATGATATTGATGGATCTAATTTTATTTAAGAATACTATCAGGATAATTTATAGTAATTGTGTTTATGTGTAACTTTATTTTCTTTTAGGAACGATTGGGTTGAGAATTTTTGTAAAAACTCATATTTTGTCACCAATTTGTTTTCTGCCAAAAAAGTTGATGTAAAAGTAAAATTTGGTTTGTTATGTCAACCGAAATAACTGTGAGTTGAAATTTTTTACTGAAGTGTGATTTACAAATGTAATCTTGGTGTTTTTTTAATGCAATAAATCTTCAACAGTGCACTGTATGATAGTGGTTGTTGTAATTAATTTTGTTTTTTATTGTTTTTACACTAAAAAATTATCATCAAAATTAAAATTACTTGAGTTATTGAAAATTTAAAACTTATTTATTACAAAATAGTTGGAGTTAAGATAAAGGCTTTAATATTATTTAATGATTTTGGTCATACAAATTTCATTAATTTTTTCGGAACTTGATACGTATAAAACTATTACTTATGAGAAGTTCAGAATACATTTCAAAAATTATGACACGTAAGCTAATAACGTTAAAAATAACGGACGATTTATTTAAAGCTGAAAAATTGTTTAAAGAACATCGTATTCGTCATATTCCTGTGGTGGATAACCAAAAACATATTGTTGGGATGCTTAGTTTAACGGATTTAAACAGAATTAGTTTTTTAGATTCCTATGATGAAGATGAAATACAAATTGACAATGCCATCTATGAAATGTTGTGTATTGAACAATTAATGGTGAAATCTATTGTGAAAATCACCTCAGATGTTACCATAAAAGATGCCGCTGAAATTTTAGCGAAAAACGAATTTCACGCACTTCCAGTGGTTGATAATGGTGTGTTGGTTGGAATTGTAACTACAACCGATTTGTTATTGTATTTAATTTCGTATTGTGAATCTGAAGAGATTTAAACACCAGAAACCAATCCTTTTAAATCAGCAATAGTTTCAGTAGGATTCTCACTTTTAAAAACAAAACTACCGGCTACAAATGCGTCAGCTCCAGCTTCCAGTAGTTTTTCAATATTCTGGTCAGTAACTCCTCCGTCAATCTCAATAATGGCGTTAGATTCGCTATATTCAATTAAAGCGCGTAATTGTTGTACTTTTTTATAGGTGTTTTCAATAAAGCTTTGCCCGCCAAAACCAGGATTTACACTCATAATTAGCACTAAATCTAAGTCGCCAATAATATCTTCTAAGACAGCAATAGGAGTGTGTGGATTTAATGATACTCCAGCTTTCATCCCTTGTGCCTTAATTTCTTGTACAGTTCTATGTAAATGAGTACATGCTTCATAATGTACAGTTAAAATATCTGCACCCACATTTTTGAAGTCAGTAATATATCTATCAGGATCCACAATCATTAAATGAACATCCATTGTTTTTTTAGCGTGTTTTTTAATAGCGCTAATTACAGGCATTCCAAAAGAAATATTTGGTACAAACATACCATCCATAACATCAATATGAAACCAGTCGGCTTTACTTTCGTTAATCATTTCAATATCACGTTGTAAGTTAGCGAAATCCGCGGCTAACATTGATGGAGCTATAAACTTGTTCATTTTTTGAATTTAATATTTTTACAAAGATACAAAAAAAACGCTGTTTGAAAATTTGTTTTCAAACAGCGTTTTTTTAATTATGAATTACGAATTTTAAATTATGGGTTCGCAATTCACAATTTAAAATTCATAATTAATTTATCCTAAATACGTTTTTAATATTTTACTTCTTGAAGTGTGTTTTAAACGTCTAATAGCTTTTTCTTTAATTTGACGAACACGCTCACGAGTTAAATCGAAAGTTTCACCAATTTCTTCCAAAGTCATTGGGTGCGCATCACCTAAACCAAAGTATAATTGAACCACATCCGCCTCCCTTGGAGTTAATGTTTCTAATGCACGTTCAATTTCAACTTTTAATGATTCGTGTAATAACGCTTTATCTGGATTTGGAGACTCACCTGTATTTAATACATCATATAAGTTAGAATCTTCACCTTCAATTAAAGGAGCATCCATAGATACGTGACGACCAGAGTTTTTCATTGACTCTTTTACGTCATTTACTGTCATATCTAATTTTTTTGCAATTTCTTCAGCAGAAGGAGGTCTTTCGTTCTCTTGCTCTAAAAAAGCATACATTTTATTGATTTTATTAATAGAACCAATTTTGTTTAAAGGCAAACGTACAATACGTGATTGTTCCGCCAATGCTTGTAAAATAGATTGACGAATCCACCATACAGCATACGAAATAAATTTAAAACCACGAGTTTCATCGAAACGTTTTGCAGCTTTAATTAAACCTAAATTTCCCTCATTAATTAAATCAGGTAATGTTAATCCTTGGTTTTGGTATTGTTTAGCAACCGAAACTACGAAACGCAAGTTAGCTTTTGTTAATCTTTCTAAAGCTGCTTGATCTCCAGCTTTAATTTTTTGAGCTAATTCAACCTCCATTTCGGCAGTAATTAAATCTACCTTTCCAATTTCTTGTAAATATTTGTCTAATGATGCGGTTTCTCTGTTAGTAACCTGTTTCGTTATTTTAAGTTGTCTCATTTAGTAGCTAAAAATTTTAGTGTTATTTATAGTGTCTAATATATATACGTTGTATTTTTGAAAAAGTTACAAAAAAAAACAAAAAAATATTTTTTTGTGACTATTTTATTAAAAGAGTGTCTTAAATATATAACCCAATCTAAAAGTAATTGAAATCAACTAACGACATAACGTTATTGAGTGATAACGAGTTGGTCAAAAAGATAGTAAAAACAAACGATTCAAGTTTGTTTGCTATTCTTTATGACAGACATGCTAGTTTGGTTTATAATAAATGCTATGGTTTTGCAACATCAAAAGAGGAAGCGCAAGATTTAACGCATGATATTTTTGTAAAATTGTTCGTAAAATTAAGAACATTTAAAGGAACTGCTAAGTTTACAACTTGGTTATATTCATTTACGTATAATTTTTGTGTGAATTATGTAACACGAAATAATTATAAAAAAAACGAAAAGAATTTTGAAGGTGATATATCAGATTCTGAAGAGGAAGACTCTAGTGAAGAAGCTTTGTTTGAACTGAAAGCTGAAATGCTGAAAAGAGCACTGGACCTTTTAGAACCTTCTGATAAAATGATCTTATTGATGAAATATCAAGATGATTTTTCAATAAAGGAAATCTCAGATTCTTTAGAAATAGGAGAGAGTGCTGTAAAAATGCGTTTAAAACGTGCAAGAGAGAAAGTTATGAATGTATATAATAATCTTAAATAATGGAAAACCCGTTTAAGAAAATATTACATAACGAAGAAGTGCCAAAAGTGCTTCGGGAAAAAGTAATCAATGATATTTCATTGATTAAACTTTCGATTGATATAGCTGATTTATTTGCTGTAAAATACCCAAGTACCATTGGAGAATTTTTAATTACAGAAAAAGAAACTGTAAAAAAGAAAAATAACAACAATAATTTATTGAAAGAATAATTTAAACTAACCTGTATTAAAAATGAAATCAGTTATTCAACTAGAAAATGTAAACTTTTCGTTTGCTCAAGATTTATGGACGTCCATACTTTCTGTAATTCCAAAATTATTATTAGGAATTGGTTTTATAATTTTAGCTTATATTACTATTAAAGTAGTACATTTTATTTTGAAGCGACTTTTAAAAGTTACTAAAATAGATTCCATTACAACGAAGTTAAACGATGCGAAATTATTTGGAAAAAGTGATTATGATGTAGTGCCATCAGAAATATTATTAAAATTTGTAAAATATTTATTAATACTAATTTTTGTTGTAATAGCTTCTGAAATACTTGGTTTAAAAATGGTTTCTGAAGGAATAGGTAGCTTTATTGCCTATTTACCAGTATTAATTACCGCTTTATTAATTTTTATAGTAGGAGTTTATTTTGCTTCAATCATAAAAAACTCAATAATAGAAACCTTTAAATCAATGGAGCTTTCGGGGTCTAATTTGGTTAGTAATATTGCATTTTATGTAATTGTTGTATTTATTTCTATAACAGCTTTAAACCAAGCAGGTGTTAATACAGAAATTATTACAAGCAACTTAACATTAATATTAGGATCTGTGTTAGTTTCTTTTACTATTGCTTTTGGTTTAGGCGCTAGAGATATTATTACTCGGTTGTTATTTGGTTTTTACTCAAGAAGAAATTTTGAAATTGGAGAACATATTAAAACAAAAAAGGTTGAAGGTGTAATTCAAGAAATAGATAATATTTGTATTACAATTAAAACGGAAGAAGGTATTGTAGTAATGCCTATAAAACATTTTGTAGATCAAAAAGTAGTGAAAAAATAACAGAATTAAAGTTTAATAGGAATGCTGGGGTTAGTCATTTTTATTAATAGAGAGGAATCTATTATTTGGTAAAACATATAATATACTTTCAAAAAAAAATCAATTATTAAAAAGATTGTGGTTAGTTGAATTTAATAATTGGTCTGTGTTAAAATTAATTTTTAACAAAAAGCTTCTTAAAATTTTAAGAAGCTTTTTTATTTTGGCTGAAAATGAATTCATTCCATAGTTTGAACACCTCAAATTTGCCCCTTGTTTGAAAGGCCTGAAAATGGTTTAATATCAAAAAAAATAGGCTGCCTTTTCAGGCAGCCTATTTTATATAATTTAAAGAGTTCTAATTAGTCTCTTTTTTCTCTTGGTTTTCTATCTCTATCACCACCACGGTTATCTCTACCACGGTTATCACGTCCACCGCCTCTGCTATCATCTCTTGGAGGTCTTTCTACAAAACCTTCAGGCTTTGGTAATAATGCTTTTCTAGAAACTTTATCTTTACGTGTTTTAGGATCTTTTCCAAAATATTTTACATCAAAAACATCACCCATATTTACAACATCAGTAACATTATCGGTACGTTCCCAAGCTAACTCAGAAATGTGTAACAATACTTCGTTTCCTGGAGCTTCTAAATATTCCACAACAGCACCAAAGTCAAGCATTTTAATAACTTTAACTTCGTAAACGCTTCCAACTTCTGGTTTAAACATTAATGAGCTAATTTTAGCTAATACAGCATCAATACCATCTTGGTTTGTTCCTAAAATTTCAACAATTCCTTCAGTTGTAACAGGGTCTTCGTTAATTACAATAGTACAACCTGTAGCTTTTTGTAATTCTTGAATTACTTTTCCACCTGGGCCAATTAAAGCACCAATAAAATCGTTAGGAATGGTTCTTGTAACCATTTTAGGAGCGTGAGGTTTCACGTCTGCATTTGGTTGTGCAATTGTATCTGTAATTTTACCTAAAATATGTAAACGACCTTCACGAGCTTGTTTTAATGCTTTTACTAAAATTTCATAGGATAATCCTTTAATTTTAATATCCATTTGACAAGCTGTAATTCCGTCTGCAGTTCCAGTAACTTTAAAATCCATATCTCCTAAATGATCTTCATCACCTAAAATATCAGATAATACAGCATAACGATCTCCATCAGAAATTAATCCCATTGCAATCCCTGAAACTGGTTTTTTCATTTGAATACCAGCATCTAATAATGCCATTGTTCCAGCACAAACTGTTGCCATTGAAGATGAACCGTTAGATTCTAATACTTCAGAAACAACTCTAACTGTGTAAGGACAATCTGTAGGAATCATTCCTTTTAAAGCACGTTGTGCTAAATTTCCGTGACCTACTTCTCTACGTGAAGTTCCTCTTAAAGGACGTGCCTCACCTGTTGAAAAAGGAGGGAAGTTATAGTGTAAATAAAAATTTTCTTCACCAGAATACGTTGGCATATCAATTTGATTTGACTCTCTTGATGTACCTAATGTAACTGTTGCTAATGCTTGAGTTTCTCCTCTTGTGAAAATAGCAGAACCATGTGTTGAAGGTAAATACGCTACTTCACACCAAATTGGGCGAATATCTGTAGTTTTTCTACCATCTAAACGTAAATTTTCTTCAAGAGTTAAGTTACGGATAGCACTTTTTTCAGCTTTATCATAGTATTTAGAAATTAAAGCACCTTTTTCAGCTTGTTCTTCTTCAGAAAAAGTAGCTTTAAAATCTTCTTTTATTGCAGCAAAAGCGTCACTTCTTTCGTGTTTCGCACTTCCAGCTTTTGCAATATCATATACTTTTTGGTAAGCAAATTCATGCGCTAATTTTTCAATAGCTTCATCAGTTGCAGCACCTTCATAAGTTCTAGTTTCTTTTTTACCAACAGCTTCAGCTAAGGCAATTTGAGCAGCACATTGAATTTTAATAGCTTCGTGTGCAAATTTAATTGCATCAGCCATTTCTTCTTCGCTACACTCATCCATTTCACCTTCAACCATCATTACAGAATCGGCAGAAGCACCAATCATCATATCGATGTCAGCATCAGCTAATTGAGCTCTACTTGGGTTGATTACAAATTCACCATTTACTCTAGCAACACGTACTTCTGAAATTGGAGTTTCAAAAGGAACATCACTTAATTGAATAGCAGCAGATGCAGCTAATCCAGCTAAAGCATCTGGCATTACGTTTTCATCATGAGACATTAATTGAATCATAACTTGTGTTTCAGCGTGGTAATCTTTAGGGAAAAGTGGACGTAAAACACGGTCTACTAAACGCATTGTTAATACTTCACCATCACTTGGTCTTGCTTCTCTTTTGAAGAAACCACCAGGGTATTTACCTGCAGCAGCAAATTTTTCTCTGTAATCTACTGTTAATGGTAAAAAGTCGATACCAGGACTTGCGCTGTAGTTTGAAACTACTGTACAAAGTAACATAGAGTTACCCATTCTTACAACAACAGAACCATGTGCCTGTTTTGCTAATTTTCCTGTTTCTAAAGAAATGGTTCTTCCATCTCCTAAATCAATAATTTGTGTATGTACCTTCGGTATCATAAATAAGTTTTAAATTTAATTAAACATTTTGGTTTGTTGTTGTGTTGTGTGTTTACCAATGAAAAGTTTAATTTTAAGCTTTCTTTTAACCAAAAAAGAGGCGAAAACCGCCTCTTTTATTGATGTTATTTTCTTAATCCTAATTCTTGGATAATCTCACGATATCTTACGATGTCAGATTTAATTAAATAATCTAATAAATTTCTTCTTTTACCTACCAGTTTCACTAATGAACGTTCAGTGTTGAAATCTTTACGATTTCTTTTTAAATGCTCAGTTAAGTGGTTAATTCTGAAAGTAAATAAGGCAATTTGACCTTCTGAAGAACCAGTGTTTGTTGCTGTTTCTCCGTGTTTTGCAAAAATTTCTGCTTTTTTCTCTTTAGTTAAATACATGCTAACATTAATTTGTTTTAATAATTTTTATGTACGCTAACAAGTCTAGCTTGTCAACAGGGTGCAAATATACTATTATTATTTTGATTGACAATTAATTATAAGAATAACTATTTTTTTGAAGTGGAGAGTCTGATTAAACTAAAAAGAGAGCCATTAGCTCTCTTTTTAGTTATTTTCTAACAGGTATATTTTGAATTAAATCAATGTATAAATTGATTTGTTTCTTTAAGTTCTTTCGCTCAATAATTTTGTCTAAAAAACCATGTTCTAGTACAAATTCTGAACGCTGAAATCCTTCTGGTAAATCTTTTCCTGTAGTGTCTTTTACAACTCTAGGTCCTGCAAAAGCAATTAATGCATCTGGCTCTGCAATATTAATATCGCCTAGCATAGCGTAAGATGCTGTAGTTCCACCAGTTGTAGGATCTGTACATAATGATATATATGGTAAATTACATTCTGAAAGTTGTGCTAATTTAGCAGAAGTCTTTACCATTTGCATTAAGGAATAAGACGCTTCTTGCATTCTTGCCCCTCCAGATTTTGAAATTAATAAAAACGGAAGTTTATGTTTAATAGCATAATCAATTGCTCGTGAAATTTTTTCGCCCACAACACTTCCCATAGATCCGCCAATAAAACTAAAGTCCATTGCAGCAATTACAATTTCCTTTCCGAAGGATTTCCCAACGGCAGTTCTTATAGCATCTTTAAGATTTGTTTTTTCGTAGGCTTCCTTTAATCTGTCCGTATATTTTTTGGTATCCGTAAAATGTAGAGGATCTTTAGATACTACATCTTTATTAATTTCCTCAAAAATATTGTCGTCAAATAATATTTCGAAATATTCAGCACTTCCTATTCGAACGTGGTAACCATCCTCAGGACTTACATAATAGTTTTCTTTTAACTCTTCTGTATCAACAATTTTACCACTAGGAGTTTTGTACCATAATCCTTTGGGTACATCCTTTTTGTCTTCAGTAGAAGTTTGAATTCCTTTATCTTTTCTTTGAAACCAAGATGACATATAAATTTTGTTTTAGTTGAAAATAGTGGTGCAAAATACTAAAAAAAACAAAGAGAACATATAAAATATGTCCTCTTTGTTGTTTTTAAATATAATATGTGGTATTACAACGTATTTACGTTGTTCAAATCCTTAAAGGCTTGAATTAAACGAGTTTTGAAAGTAACTTCACCTTCTCGTAACCATTTTCTTGGATCGTATGTTTTTTTGTTAGGTATATCCGCTCCATCTGGATTTCCAATTTGAGTTTTTAAATAGTCAATATTTTCAACCATAAAATCTCTAATTCCTTCCATAAAAGCAAACTGTAAATCAGTATCAATGTTCATTTTTATAACACCGTAACCAATTGCTTCTCTAATTTCTTCTAGAGAAGAACCTGACCCTCCGTGGAATACAAAATCAACTGGGTTTTCACCTGTGTTGTATTTCTCTTGAATGTATTTTTGAGAGTTATCTAAAATTTTTGGAGTTAATTTTACGTTTCCTGGTTTGTAAACACCATGAACATTTCCAAATGAAGCAGCAATAGTAAAGTTATCACTTACTTTTTTAAGTTCAGTGTAAGCATAAGCAACTTCTTCTGGTTGTGTATATAATTTAGAAGCATCTACGTCAGAGTTGTCAACACCATCTTCTTCACCACCTGTAATTCCTAACTCGATTTCTAAAGTCATTCCCATTTTGCTCATTCTTTCTAAGTAAGTTTTGCAAATTTCAATGTTCTCTTCAATTGGCTCTTCTGATAAGTCAATCATATGAGAACTGAATAAAGGAATTCCGTTTTCTTTGTAAAAAACTTCACCAGCATCTAATAAACCATCAATCCAAGGTAATAATTTTTTAGCACAGTGGTCAGTATGTAAAATAGCTGTAACTCCATAAGCTTCAGCTAAGGTATGTACGTGTTTTGCTCCTGCAATAGCACCTGCAATAGCAGCTTTTTCGTTTGCATTTGATAATCCTTTTCCAGCATTAAATTGAGCTCCACCATTCGAAAATTGAATAATTACTGGAGAATTTAATTCTTTTGCAGCTTCTAATACCGCATTTATAGTGTCTGATCCGATAACATTTACTGCTGGTAAAGCGAATTTTTTGGCTTTAGCCAATTGAAAAATTTCTTGAACTTTACTTCCTGTAGCAACTCCTGGTTTAATATTGTGACTCATAATGTTTTAAGAATATATTTAGATTAACTAATTCTAGTCAAAAGTAAGGAATTATTAGTCTTAATGAAATTTTGAATGCGAAAAAAAACGAAAACGAAATAGTATGTTAATCATTATTAAAAGGGATAACTGATCCCAAAATTATATACGTTATTGGCAAAATTAACGTGTTTAAACCATTTTTCGCCGCTATCTAAATAGGGCTCGTATGTTTTAAATCCAAGGTCTAATCGTATTAGAATAAAACTTAAATCGTACCGTATTCCAAACCCTGAACCTACAGCTATATCTTTTAATGATTTAATTCCATTAAATTTTGCTTCGCTTTCAGTTACGGATGAATTACTAATATCCCAAATATTTCCGGCATCAACAAATAAAGCTCCTTTAACGCTGTTTATAATTTTAAAACGATATTCAAAACTACTGATGAATTTTAAATTTCCTACATTATATTCTAAACCGTTTTTTGTAGAACCTGGACCTAAATCGTAAATTTTCCAGGCACGTAAATCATTGGGGCCTCCAATAAAATAACTTCTACTGAATGGGACTGTAGAAGAGTTGCCGTATGGAATTGCGACTCCTAAAAACGTACGGAACGCAAAAACATTATCTAAGGATACATTCCAAAACTTTTTATATTCCAAATCAGTTCTTAAATATTGAGCAATGGGAGTTTTTAATAATGTTTTTGTTCCGTTAGCATCTTTTTCATTAGTTAACAGTGTTATTAAAGATCCTGAAGAAGCAAACCGAGCCCTGAAAAACGAAAAATCATTGTCTTTATAGTTTTCACTATTGTTGTATGTAAATGTGTATGCCATAGACGGTATTAAAACATCTTCTGTTATAATATTATACCGGGCCTCAATATTTTTTGCTGTTTTGTATTCAGTTTCATTTGTTGTTTCAAAATCAGTATTGATATAATTTTGAATAAATGACATTGCGGTGCTTTCATTAAGTGTTACACTTGGAAAATACTCTTCTTGTAAGGCAACTAAATCATCATATTCAGAGCTGTAAATATCAAAATAGGAGCCAATATTTAAGTTTTGAATAAATTGCGCATTTAATATTTGAAAACTATGATTTTTTGTTTTTGAAGTTTCCCAAGTATAATCAATAATTCCTGTAAATTTTTGTTTGTCTAATCCTATATTTTTTTGAAGACTTGTTCCCAAAGTAACAGTTGTGGAAGGTGACATATTTTTATGAATAAGCGTTTTTAGTTTAAAAGGAATTAAAAATCGTGGTATTTCTAATGAAATATCACTACCAATTTCCCAGGCATTTAGAAGCGCACTACTATTATCCGCTGCATCTTTTGAGTCTAAAAAAGATCCTTGTACCGAAAATTTTAAAATTTCGGAACCTTTAAAAATATTTCTATTTAGAAATGATAATTTTCCGGAAACTCCGAATGTTCTAATGTTTGAATGTGTAAGTTCGGTATTAATTGCGGTTGAATATTTATTTAAAGGTGTTAAATATATAGAGGCATCTAAATAATCATCATCTAACTCTTCATATTTTATATCTACTGAGCTAAAATTATTTAATCTTCTTAAATTTTTTCGAGTAAGTTCCCTGTCTTCATCTTTATAAATGTCATTAGGGGCTATAAATATAGAATTCAATAAATATTTAGGGCTGTATTTTAATTTGTGCAAGGCTTTAAAAGAATACCCTTTGTATTCCTCTGTAATGTTAATAGGTTTATCTTTAGTATTGTAAGTGAAATTAGTATAAATAGTAACATTTTTAATTTTTTGAATCGTAAATGGTACTTTTGAAATGCTATCATTTATTAATAGCGTAACATCTGATTTAAAATTGTATTTTGTAGAATCAGCTTCAAATGCGATGGCATTTTTGTTGAACCTATAAATTCCTGAGTTTCTGAATAAATTAGTAATTCTATTTTGCTCCTCAATAAATAATGATAATTTAAATTGATTCCCTCGTTTAATTTTTGATTCGTTTTCGTGTAATTTATAAATTGAATCTAAAACTTTCGATTCAATTATAGTTGTTATCGTATCTAATTCATAAGGTTTGTCTGTTACAACATTGTAGGTAATCGATTTTTTTTTGGAAGCAATTTCATTTTCAATATAAGTTGAATTTACATTAAAATAGCCTTCGTTATAATAATGTTGTGTAAGGTTTTGAACGGTTTGTATTGCTTTTTTTGAATCGAATACTACAGGAGCTTCCCCATTATTTAAAAACCATTGATGTGTTTTATATTTAAAATCTCTAACACCATGTGCTTGTTTTTCTGAAAACACATCTGCTGTAAATTTATACCAACCTGGATTGTTAATTTTCCACTGTTCGTAATTGGTTTCAAAATCTTTATTACCTATGTTGTGAAAATATAAAGGAAAAGGGACACCCAACACCAATTGATTTGGTCTTTGAACTATATAATCTGTAATTTCTGTATCAACAATTTTTTTGTCGTTTACAATAACTGAATTTTTTGAAAGTAGAAATTCATCATCTGAAACGTACTTCAAAGTATTGCATGCTGAAAAACCAAAAGTTATACTTAATAAAATTAATACTATTATAAAATTGTTTTTCAAGAATTAAGCGTTTAAATTTGTTTCAAATGTAAAACTTTTAAAGGTATTACCAAATTACTATTTTACTTCTAAATTAATGAGTTTAAGCAAAAATCAATTAAAATTAATAACGAGTTTACAACAGAAAAAGTACCGACAAAAGTACAATTTATTTGTGGCTGAAGGCACTAAAGTTGTGAAGGAATTTTTAAATTCAAATTTTGAGGTCGATCAACTTTTTTGTGTAGACGGTTCAGAATATTCAAATGTGGGTACTATTAGTTTAATTTCTGAAAATGATTTAAAAAAAATAAGCACCCTTAAATCTCCAAATAATGTAGTTGGGTTATTTAAAATCCCTGAAAGTCTTCCTGTTGAAGATGCTGGATTAATAGTTGTTCTAGATGAAATTAATGATCCAGGAAATTTAGGAACCATTATTAGATTGTGTGATTGGTTTGGAGTAACTCAATTAATCTGCTCAAATAATACGGTAGATTGTTATAATTCAAAGGTAGTGCAGGCTTCGATGGGTTCCTTAAAAAGGGTTTCAATTAGTTATTTAAACATTGAATTATTTTTGAAAAACACAAAGCTGCCTAAATACGGAACTTTAATGGATGGTGAAAATGTGTATAATTCTACTTTGCCTCAAAATGCTATTTTAGTAATGGGAAATGAAGCGAACGGAATTAGTGCTCCTGTTTTAAACTTGGTGGACTCATTTATTTCAATTCCCCGATTTGGTAATTTACAACAAACAGAAAGTTTAAATGTTGCAAACGCAACAGCTATTTTGTTAAGTGAGTTTAAGCGAACAATTTAAT
>JAGPIQ010000127.1 GCA_018054895.1 Lutibacter sp.
CCTGTTTTAAACTTGGTGGACTCATTTATTTCAATTCCCCGATTTGGTAATTTACAACAAACAGAAAGTTTAAATGTTGCAAACGCAACAGCTATTTTGTTAAGTGAGTTTAAGCGAACAATTTAATGAAACGCAAATTTTATAAAAACACCTCTTGTTCCTAAATAATCTAGATTACCAGTCCATTGGCTGTTAGGGTCACTATCCTTAACTAATTCGTTATTAATAGCAAAAACTCCACGAATGGAAGGTGAAAAAATAAAATAAGGCAAATATAAATCTACTCCAACACCAATTTCATACATAAAATTGTTTTTAGTCATCCTAAACTCTCCATCTTTATTGTCGTCTGGATTATCTTGGTTACTAGAAAAATTATAATCGTACGAAACGCCTCCAATAACGTAAGGTCTTACATTATTATACCTATTCGTATTCAGTTTTAATAAAAGAGGAAGGCGTAAATAGGTAGAACTAACTTCACGAATACTATGTTGTGGTCCCTCATCAATATGCGTGAATGTTAAGGTTTTGGAGTTGCTAGATAATCCTGGTTCAATACGTAAACTTATATTTTCTGTAATTCTTAAATTACCAATCAATCCAACGTCAAATCCTACAGAAGGCGTAACATCCACAAAAAATACATCATTATTATTTGTTAAATATGAAGCCTTAAAGTCGTTTTTATTTAATCCTATGTAAAATCCCCAAAATAGTTGTTGTTTATCCCATTCTTGTTTATAATCAACATTTCTTCTTTGTGAATAAAGAGTGCTTGATACTAGAGAAATTAGTAAAATAAAAAGCGTTATTTTTTTCATATATTATTTTTTAGCGATATATATTGACGCAACTCCCAAAGTTTGAGGTTTATCTTCAATAGCTATAAACCCAATTTTTTGTAAAATATTGTTGAAGGCTTCTCCAAAGGGAAATGAAGCCGCAGAATCTGATAAATATTGATAGGCTAATTTATCTTTTGAAAACAATTTTCCAATGGTAGGTAAAATATAATTCGAATAGAATTTGTAGCCTTGTTTAAAAGGTGTTTTTGTTGGGTTTGAAGTTTCCAAAACAACAAAAGTTCCTCCAGGTTTTAATACTCTCAATATTTCTGAAAGTCCTTTTTCTAAATTTTCAAAGTTCCGAACGCCAAAAGCAACCGTAATGGCATCAAATGAATTATCCTCAAAAGGAATATTTTCTGAATCGCCATAAATCATTTCAATAACACCATCTAATTGAAGCTTTGCAATTTTTTCTCTACCAACATGTAACATTCCTTCAGAAATGTCTAAACCTACAATTTTAGTAGCATTTGTTTTTACTAAATGAATCGCTAAATCTCCAGTTCCAGTGGCAATGTCTAAGATAGAAGTAGGGTTGGTGTTTTTTACAATTTCAACTACTTTTTTTCTCCATGAAACATCTATTCCAAATGATATTACACGGTTTAAACCGTCATATTCATTGGAAATAGTATCGAACATTTTTGCAACTTGTTCCTTTTTACCTAATTGAGAATCTTTATATGGTGTTACTTTTTCTGACATATTATTAATAGTTTATGGCAACAACTTCCTCTATTTTTCCAGGAATTAATTGTTTTAACATACTTTCAATTCCATTTTTTAGCGTAATTGTTGATGAAGGACAACCGCTACAAGCTCCTTGCAATAAAACACTTACAACTTTGGTATCCACGTCATACGATTGAAATAAAATATTTCCTCCATCTGAAGCTACTGCTGGGCGAATATGTTCATCTAAAATGGCAATAATTTGTAGTGAAACATCATCTAAATCTGCGAAATTTTGAGTCGTATCACTTGTTTTTACTTGCTTTTCTCCAATTTCATTGGTAATTGTTTTTCCAGCAGCAATATATTCTTTAATAAAACTTCTTAATTCTACAGTGATTTCACCCCATTCAATAAATTCATTTTTGGTGATAGAAACGTAGTTTTCAGAAATAAATACTTCATTTACAAAAGGAAAATGAAATAATTCAATAGCTAATGGCGATTTTTTTGCTTCTGAAGCATTTTTATACTCTAAATCGTTGATTACTAATTTTTT
Source organism: Lutibacter sp. (assembly GCA_018054895.1). Taxonomy (GTDB): domain Bacteria; phylum Bacteroidota; class Bacteroidia; order Flavobacteriales; family Flavobacteriaceae; genus Lutibacter. The sequence continues at coordinate 2,083 of JAGPIQ010000127.1, forward strand.
ATTAGCAACAAATTTTTGAACATTTGGGTTTGGAGTTTCTTCCGCATATACTTCAACAGGTACTTTTTTTGACGTGTTATCTTCAATTAAAATAACGCCATCATTATTTAAATAATCTTCTAATTGTGTGCGTAACTCCTCTTGAACATCCGCCCATTCTACAATTGAATAACGTTCTACGGCAATAAAATTCACCGAAATTAATACGCGTTTTACAAAAGGTAAATGGAATAATTGTTGTGCTAAAGGTGAGTTTTTAGCTTCGTCAATATTGCCAAATTGATGTGTGTCTTTTGAAAGAATAACGTTAGCGCTAAATTTAATAATAGCTTCATTAGTCGTTTTTTCTATATGTAAGGTAATTGTGCTCATTTCTGTTTTTAATTTTTTGTAAAAATACTAAATCATTTTTAGCTAAAGTGTATTTCATAAAAAAACGCCTCATAATCGAGGCGTTTTTTCAGTAATTAAATATATTGGTTATAAATTTAGAACTAATGTTGCTGTTATTTTTGAAGTGTCAATATCTAATTCTGCTGCATCTACAGTTGAATTATTGTAAAAACTATAGGCGGCTGTATTATTAGATTTTTGATAAGCAAAATCTATCTTTCCTCCTCTAAACTTAAAACCTGCTCCAACTGAAAAACCTTCAATATCATCGGATTTGTACGCGTATTTGTAAGGATTTTTCTCATAATGATAACCACCACGTAAGGATATTGCACCAACTCTCCATTCTGTTCCTAAACGTAATTCAGCCGAACCTTCCAAATCTGATTCGAACGTTTTATTTTCATTCGTAAAATTAGCTTTACTTAATTTAATATTGCTGTAATCTTTATAGATGTAATCTAAACTGATTAACCCAGATTTGTCAAATATATAAGCTACACTTCCTGTTAATTTTGTAGGAGTTTTTAAATTGTAATCAAAGCCATTTGTTCCCGAATAGTCATTTGAATTAGTAGCATTACTTTCATAAATGTTTACATCGTATTCAAGGAAATCTTCTGATAATGTATACCAAGTTGGTGTTTGAAATGCCAATCCTAATCGTAAATTGTCAGTTGCTTTAGCTATTAAACCAAAATTTAAAGAAATTCCACTTCCGTAAGTGTCTAATTTTTGATGTTGTGAAATATCAAACGTATTTCCAGCACCATCATTATTATATTCTTCTGTTAAAACGCTTTGACGATATTGAACGTCATAGGTGCTTAATGAGAAACCGACCATTAAATTATTATTATATTCTGAGGCAAATGAAAAGGTATATTTTCGTGTGTTTCCATCAGTTAAATTTTCGAAATAATGTCCCTCAGAAGTGTCATAATTAAAATTTGGGTCATATATATCAGTGATAGGAGCGGAACCACTATTTCCTTTAGCTATCCATAAATTATCAAAATCATTAACTACTTGGTAATTAAATGCCAATGCAAACTTTCCCCAGCCAGAATTTCTATTATTCGTTTTAAAAACCATAATTCCACCAGCTTGTGATAAATCGAATTTATCATCTTCACTTGCCTGATTTATGCCGTAAAAAGAAGCATTCGTTTTAATCGTCCTTAAATTAATAGACGTTGAGAATTCACTTTTGGTAAAAACAGCAGCTCCAGCCGGATTTGTTTCAATAGCAGATACATCACCTCCTAAAGCTCCAAAAGCACCACTCATAGCGTTAAAACGAGCGGTTCCATTAATGTCTTCTTTAGAGAAAAGTTCTCCTATATCCGTGTAACTTAATGTTTGTGCATTTGAAAAATAGGCAACAAAAAGTCCCAATGTTAAAAATATTTTTTTCATAATGTTTCAGTGTTAAAAATAATACCGTTTATGTTATCTTCTAGAACTACTTCTACTTGATGACGAACTACTGCTGCTACTGCTTGATCTTGATGATGATGATCCAGAAGAGTATGATCCGGAAGAATTAGAACTGGATGATGATCTATTATACGTTGGTTCAGATGAATAACTTCTTGTTGGTGTATTATTTGAACTTGACGTAGGCGGTGCAGTATACGTTCTACTAGATGATGAACTTCTATTTGTTGAAGTATTGCTAGGACTCGTTGTGCTTCTTCTAGTACCATTTAAATAATCAATACTTTTTCTAGAATCTATAGTTGTTCTTGATCTGTTTAATATACTATTGGTCGGATTTGAAGTAGTATTTGAACGAGTGGAAGTGCTTCTTCCTGTGGTTCCATAGGTTGAAGTTCTTCTATTTGAATTAATACCAGTGTTATTTGTTGTAGTTGAACTTCTTCTAGTGCTGCTTGCTGTTCTGCTATTTTCTCCACTTCTATTTGAAGAAGTATAGGAATTACGTTTCCCGTAGTTATCGTATCGTTTATAATTGTTATTATATGAATTATAGCCGTTATAGTAATAAGGATTGTAGTTATTTCCATAGTATGGATGGCCATAATATCCATATCCGTAAGAAAAACCACTATATCCATAGTATCCATAATAATCGCCGTATGAATAAAAAGGTGAACAGTAATTGTATCTCCAAGGATTGTGGAAACGAGCATAATATGAATTGGAATAATAGCCATCATAAAATGGGTTGTAACCATATCCAAAACCATAACCATTATATCCATAGTTGTTTACGGAAATAGTAACATCATTAGAATATTCCCAAGGAGCATTTGAAGCTGCTTCATAGTTTTCATCATAGACGTCTTCATCGCGGTAATAATTGTCTAAATTGGTCACTATATCCGAGTCATCAATTCCATTTATTTCCTCCAATTGCTTTGTGAAATAATTTTTGTCAAAATCGCTTTTATCAACAACTACAATTTCTTGCGTTTTTGCGGAATATGGATTTGAGCTATAAATACCATCATCATCGTAATTGTAGGCGCTTTGGTAAGTGCCACAAGAATATAATCCAGCAAAAGCAGCGATGAATACTGATGCTTGAATAAATTTTCGGGTAATTAATTTTGAAACTTCCATAATCAGTTGAAATTTTTATTGTTGAACTATTAAAAAAAACTAATTTTGTCGAAATTAGCGTTTTTATTGTAAAAGATTGCAATATTTATGCCAAACTTTTGATTATGAGTAAGAATTTAACAAAGAGAGAAGTCGACTATTCTAAATGGTATAATGAGTTAGTTGTAAAAGCAGATTTAGCAGAAAATTCAGCAGTAAGAGGCTGTATGGTTATAAAACCTTATGGATACGCTATTTGGGAAAAAATGCAAGCCCAGCTTGATAAAATGTTTAAAGAAACGGGTCATGAAAATGCGTATTTTCCATTATTTGTTCCTAAAAGTTTATTTGAAGCCGAAGAAAAAAATGCAGAAGGATTTGCTAAAGAATGTGCCGTTGTGACACATTATAGATTGCAAAACGATCCTGACAATCCAGGAAAGCTTCGTGTAGATCCAACTGCAAAATTAGAGGAGGAATTAGTGGTTCGTCCAACGTCAGAAGCTATTATTTGGAGTACTTATAAAGGATGGATTCAATCTTATAGAGATTTACCGTTGTTAATAAATCAGTGGGCGAATGTAGTGCGTTGGGAAATGCGTACACGTTTATTTTTAAGAACTGCAGAGTTTTTATGGCAAGAAGGGCATACAGCGCATGCAACTAAAACTGAAGCTATTTCAGAAGCATTGCAAATGCAGCAAGTGTATGCAGATTTTGCAGAAGGCTTTATGGCTATGCCAGTAATTAAAGGTTCAAAAACGGAAAGCGAACGTTTTGCTGGTGCCGATGATACTTATACTATTGAAGCCTTAATGCAAGATGGAAAAGCCTTGCAAGCAGGAACATCACACTTTTTAGGTCAAAATTTCGCCAAAGCTTTTGATGTAAAATACACTTCCAAAGAAGGGAAGCAAGAATATGTGTGGGCAACTTCTTGGGGAGTTTCTACCAGATTAATTGGAGGGCTAATTATGACGCACTCTGATGACTTTGGGTTAGTATTGCCTCCAAAATTAGCGCCAATACAAGTGGTTATTGTTCCTATTTATAAAGATGAAAGTCAATTAGAGGCGATTTCTGAAAGAGTGGACGTTTTTGTAAAAGAATTACGTGCAAAGGGAATTTCGGTGAAATTTGATAATAGAGATACTTTTAGACCAGGAGCAAAGTTTGCTGAGTACGAATTAAAGGGAGTTCCAGTTCGGATTGCTATTGGTGCTAGAGATTTGGAAAATAATACGGTTGAGGTAGCCAGAAGAGATACGTTAGAAAAAGAAACCGTAGTGCAGGACACTGTTGTTAATTATGTTGTAGATTTATTGGATAAAATTCAAACTAACTTATTTGATAGAGCTATAGATTATAGAAATGAGCATACGACTATAGTTGATACTTTTGAGGAGTTTAAAGCAGCTATTGAAATAAAAGGAGGTTTTGTGTCTGCACATTGGGATGGAACCGCTGAAACTGAAGAGAAAATAAAGGATTTAACGAAGGTAACTATTAGATGCATTCCTTTAAATAATAAAAAGGAAGAAGGATTTTGTGTGTTAACTGGCAGTAAATCAGAGCAAAGAGTTTTATTTGCAAAATCTTATTAAAAAAAACTCAAAAAAAGTTTTGACAAGTGAAAATAAGTTGTATTTTTGCATCCGCAATGACGAAATAATGTCAACGCAAAATAATGGTCCGTTCGTCTAGGGGTTAGGACGCCAGGTTTTCATCCTGGTAACAGGGGTTCGATTCCCCTACGGACTACAATAAAAAATTAATTAAAAGAGAACATGGCAAATCATAAGTCAGCATTAAAAAGAATTAGAAGTAATCGCGCTAAGCAATTAAGAAATAAATATCAGCATAAAACTACACGTAATGCTGTAAGAGTTTTGCGTGCTTCAACAGAGAAAGGTGAAGCTGAAGCGTTGTTTCCTAAAGTTGTTTCTATGTTAGATAAATTAGCAAAGAAAAACATTATTCATAAGAATAAAGCAAGTAACTTAAAATCTAAGTTAACAAAGCTTGTTGCAGCAATGTAATACTATCTTTTAATAAAATATTTAAAAGCATCCATTTGGATGCTTTTTTTGTTTTAAGACCTCCGTGTCTGGTATTAAGGATCAAGTACAAAAGTTGTGGGATCTCAGGGATCAACACAAGAAGTTGTGGGATCTCAGAATTACGCATAAATATTTGTTAATCTAAAGCGGAAGAATTCTATATTTCTATGGAATAAAACAGGATCAATACCAAAAGTTGTGGGATTTTAGAATTATGCATAAATATTTGAGAGTCTAAAGAGGAAGAATTCTATGTTCCTAACACCTCTAAACTGTGCTCTAAAGGCTTTTATTTTAGCATTAAAA
>JAGPIQ010000128.1 GCA_018054895.1 Lutibacter sp.
TTCAAACAAAAAAAATAAGTAAATATTTTTATAAACCCGTTAAATTTAAAGCACTGGATGAAGTATCATTTGAGGTATATAACAGTGAGTTTATTACAATGATTGGAAAATCGGGCAGCGGAAAATCGACATTATTATACATTCTTTCTACCATGGATACAGATTATGAAGGGGAGTTATTTATTGATGGGGTTAAAATTACTGGACAAAAATCTAATAATCTAGCCACTATCAGGAACAAAAATATTGGATTTGTATTCCAGTTTCATTATCTCCTTCCTGAATTTTCATGTTTAAAAAATGTCATGATTCCTGCATTAAAACTAGGGAAATTCTCATCTCAAGAAATAGAAGAACAGGCTTATCAAAAATTAGAGCTTCTAGGGATAAAGGATCAAGCGTTAAAACCAGCATCTAAACTTTCGGGTGGTCAGCAACAAAGAGTAGCTATTGCAAGAGCTCTAATAAATCAGCCAAAAATTATTATGTGTGATGAGCCTACTGGTAATTTAGATAGTAAAAATACAAGTATTGTTCTTGAAACATTTCATCAATTATCGCAAGAGTTTGGGCAAACCATTATTGCTGTAACCCACGACAATGATTTTGCTGAAGCATCGAATAGAATTATTGAAATGGCAGATGGTAAACTTATTAGCAATATTTAATCGATCTTTTCTATTGATGTAAAATGGTTAAAAAAATTAAATAATTGAAAGCTTTTCAAAATTATGAACAATAAAATTATAAATGTAAAAAAGAATTCGGGTGAAATAGAACCTTTTTCAATAGAAAAATTGAAAAATTCACTAAAAAATTGTGGAACTTCTGCACAAGAAATTGAAAAAATTATAACCCGTATTACACCAGAATTATATGATGGAATTTCCTCAAACTTAATTTATAAAAAAGCTTTTAGTTTCTTAAAAAAACGAAACCGAATTTCTGCTTCAAAATACAGTTTAAAAAGAGCTATTTTCGAATTAGGTCCTACAGGTTATCCTTTTGAAAAATTGATAGGAGCATTATTAAAACAGAAAGGATATAAAACTAAAATTGGTGAAATATTAAATGGAGAGTGCATAACCCACGAAATAGATGTTCTGGCAGAAAAAGACGGAAATATATACGCCATAGAATGTAAATTTCATAAAGATTCTTCAGCGGTAAGTAATGTAAAAATTCCATTATACATCAATTCTAGATTTATTGATGTGCAAAAAACATGGAATAATTCAGGGAGAACAACTCTCTTAAAGCAAGGATGGTTGGTAACCAATACACGATTTACAAAAGATGCAATAGACTACGCAAAGTGTGTGGATTTAACCTTATTAAGTTGGGATTACCCTATAAATAATGGAATAAAAAAGAATATTGATAAGTATGGATTATATCCCATAACCACCTTAACAACTTTAACAAAAAAAGAAAAAACATATCTTATAGAAAAAGATGTTATTCTAGTGAAAGAACTTTCTAAAAATCCAGGGGTACTTCATCAACTAAATATTTCAGAAAAACAAAGAGGGGCTATCTTAGCTGAGGTTCAACTATTGTGCAATTCATAAGTCTCTTTATAAATAAAATTGATGTTAATATTTTAAGAATTTAATTCATTCAACCTTTAAAACAATATCTATTTTGTAATTTTGTATTTAGATTCTACCGATAGCTATCGGTACTAAAAAGAGCACATGATAGATATTGATACAATAAGAGCAGAATTTCCAATTTTAAAAGAAACAATAAACGGAAAACCATTAGTATATTTTGATAATGCTGCTACAAGTCAAAAACCTCAAGTAGTTTTAGATAGTATTATTAACTACTACACTAAAATAAATTCTAATATTCACAGAGGTGTTCATACATTAAGTCAAAAAGCGACAGATGCTTATGAAGAAGCTCGTATAAAACTGCAAAAACATTTCAACGCAAAAAATAGTTATGAAATTATTTTAACCGCAGGAACTACGCATAGCATAAATATTGTTGCCACAGGTTTTACTTCATTATTAAAAAAAGATGATGAAATTATTGTTTCAGCCTTAGAACATCATTCAAATATTGTGCCTTGGCAAATGTTATGTGAACGAACTGGCGCTATTTTAAAAGTAATTCCAATGAATTTGGAAGGCGAATTGGTGATGACTGAATATGATAAATTACTTTCAAACAATACCAAATTAGTTTTTGTAAATCACGTTTCAAACGCTTTGGGAACCATCAATCCTATTGAAGAAATTATTGAGAAAGCACATAAAGTTGGCGCTGCTGTTTTAATTGATGGCGCGCAAAGTTGCCCACATTTAAAACCGGATGTTCAAGCCTTGAATGTTGACTTTTACGTAGCTTCAGCTCATAAATTATGTGGTCCAACGGGTGTTGGTATTTTATATGGAAAAGAGGAATGGTTAAACAAATTACCGCCTTACCAAGGTGGTGGCGAAATGATTAAACAAGTTACTTTTGAAAAAACTACGTATGCCGATTTACCTTATAAATTTGAAGCAGGAACACCAAATATTTGCGGAGGAATTGCCTTTGGAACTGCTATTGACTATATGAATTCAATCGGTTTTGATAACATCGCCAAATATGAACACGAGTTATTAGAATACGCTACAAAAAAACTTTTAACTATTGAAGGATTAAAAATTTATGGAACTTCAAAAAACAAAACTTCTGTTATTTCCTTTAATATTGGAAACATTCACCCATTTGATATTGGCTCAATTGTAGATAAATTAGGAATTGCCGTAAGAACAGGTCACCATTGTGCACAACCAATTATGGCGTTTTATAACATCCCAGGAACTGTACGTGCTTCATTTTCGTTTTACAATACTTTTGAAGAAATTGATGTTTTTTATAATGCGTTAATGAAGGCTAAAATGATGTTGAGTTAATTCCTGAAAAGAAAAGTATTATTAAACGTAAAAATATTTCGGGATTAGCACTTAAATAATATCAATCAGAAACTGAGACATTATTTTAAACCAATTTATAACTATCTTTAAAAACAGGGTTCAACATCAAAAAATTGAACCCTGAAATTAAGTTTACACACTTAATTGTTATTCTATATCTACTTTATAAGCTTTTCTATTTTTGAATATCATGTTCCCAATAAGCACCACTAATGTCTGTAATCTTCAAGGTGTATATTCCACTAGTTAGATTTGCTAATGTTTCATTCTCTAAACTTAATTTTGCTTTTGCTCCTAAAGGAATGATTAAACTATGTTTCCCAGGTTTTATTTTGGCTATATAATAGTTCGAAATACTTTCATTGTTTAAAGCTGCTAAATCCTCTTGTGTATATTCAAGAACAGCATTGTTTTTACTATCAAATAATTTAATACCTATAACCCAAGACCCATAAACATCCACACCTTCTGTTCTAAAAACATCAAAAGTAAGTGTGTTATTGTTAATTTGACCCTCAGTAATTTCAAGTTTTGGTTTTACCGATTTGTTATGAAGTGTTCCCCAAAGCCCTCCGTGAAATACTTGATTGGTCATTAAAGTCATTCCAAAAATAAATACAGAACCAATTAATACTATTTTAGGAAAAACACTCTCTTTTATTGGTAAAATACCTGAACCAAACCAATGAAACCACTTCCTTTTGGTAATCGCAAAATTGTGTTTTATTAAATAATTATCTATTGAATATTTTCCACTTCCTGTTAAAAATAAAACAAAACCTGTTGCTATTCCTAACACTCCTATTTGCCATTCATCTAAACAAGTTGTACCTATCCATCCCGAACCAAGAAGAATACCCATAGCCAAACCAAATAGGCCAATACTCATAATTCTAGTAAACAATCCAACTATTATGAATAAACCAACAACACCCTCAATAATTGTGAATATTACCATATTCACCCAAAGAATATCTGGGTTCTCTACCAAATATTGAATGATAGGTTTTATACCTAAAGCATTGGGCAAAAAGGCATTAAATTTTTCTCCAATATACCCAACCGCTTCAGGGTCAAGTTTATCTACTAATATAGTTCTTCTCCAAAACGCCGAGAAATATGTCCAACCTACTACTAATCTTAATGCTAAAGCCAAAAGGCCTGCATCATTTTTTATACTTTTCATTTTTATTTATTTGTAATTGATAAAATGCAGTTAACTGCTCAAATTTTTTCTTTAGTAAAAATCAATTACGAATAAACCTTTAGGTTCTGATATAAAATATATAGTGGAACACCAGTAGCTTGTTGGCTGCTTGATGGACTAAGGTTAAAGGAATGTTTAAGTAAATCAATTGTAAATTCAAAACCATTTACTTCTAAAGGTAGAAAGTTAGGCTGCTGAATATCTAATTTTGAGAACAATTTAATCGCCTCAGAAACATCAAAAGTCTGACAATTTGATTGAAAAATTGTAGATTGGCTCTTATTTAGAACTTTTGCTTGAGGAATACCTAATTCAGTTTGAATAAAATTCCTAACCTTACAAGGAGAAAGTAACAGGAACAATACAAGTCCAAAAATGGACAGGATTAAATTTGCTTTTTTTATTTTATTACTTTTTTTCAATTTTTCAAATATAGGCGCAAATATTTTACGGTTATGTTATTTTTTTCTTAAAAAGTAAGCAAAAATTACATGAGGTATTGTAGTACATTATTATTCTTTGTTTATGCGCTTCCTTCCACAATTAATAAATAAAGATTATTGTTAGAATAGCCGTTTAAATTGCAATGAAGATCAAAATTTCTATTAGGTACATACCTCATATTTAATTAATTTAGCCTTTTTAATACATACAACTAGTAGATAAAGTAGATAAAACTTGAAGAACGAATTTTACTGATAGTTTTAAAACAAAGAACACCTATTTTTGTTAAATGAGTAGACCACTTACACACCAAGAAATACACAACCTAGCAATGAATATTGTAGGGAAAGATTTAGAAGCGAAAGGTTATGAATTTATAGCCATTAATAGTCAATTAAAAAGAAATCCGCAATATGTATGTATTGATAAAAATAATAACCGCTATTTTGTAATTGTTAAAACTGACAAAATAGCGGACATACCTATAACTTTTGATGTTATTTGGATGGAAACATTTAAAGTTCACGCACGTAATAACGATGCTAAAGTGTTATTTGCAGGTGTTGGTCTCGGGAATCCAATAAACGCCTCAGAGCCTCCTTATTTAAATGAAGAGTACCTATTACAATATGATGGATTGCAATTATTGGATATTGAATTGAATTAATTCTTAAAAAATTCATTTCATCATTAATAATACAGTACCAACTTAAACCAAAAAAACCACGCAAATTGCGTGGTTTTTTCTATATTTTAATCGAGTAAACTACTCAATTTTGTTTTCTAATAATTTGAAGAATTGGTCTAATTTAGGCATTAAAACAATACGAGTTCTTCTGTTTCTTGCTCTACCATCTACAGTATCATTACTTGCTAAAGGTTTGTATTCACTTCTACCAGCAGCAACTAAACGGTCTGGAGCAATTTTAAAGTCGTCTTGTAAAACACGTACAACTGACGTAGATCTTTTCACACTTAAATCCCAGTTATCTTTAATTCCAGCAGTACTAATCGGTTTGTTATCTGTATAACCTTCAACCATAACTTCTAACTCAGGTTGAGCAGCAATTACGTCAGCAACTTTACCTAACACTCTTTTAGCTTCACTTGAAATTGTAGCACTTCCGCTTTTAAATAATAATTTATCAGCAATAGAAATGTAAACAACTGTTTTTTCAACATTTACTTCAATGTCTTCATCATTAAATCCATCTTTTAACACTTTTTTCAATTGGAAACCTAATGCTAAGTTGATAGAATCCTTTTTATTCATTGCTTTTTGGATGTGTTTAATATACTCATCCTTTTTTCCCATTTGAGATAGTGTTTCTTTAATATTATCAGAAGCAGATTTTGATAATACTGTTAAATTATCTACATACTCCAACGTTTTTGCTTTATCTTTTCTTAAATCAGCAATTTGTTGCTCGTATGCAGAAAGTTTACCTTCACTTTCAATTCTACATTTCATCAAATCAGCTTTAGTATCTACTAATTCTTGACCTGCTTTTTTGTAATTTCCTTCTAATTCTGTGTATTTTTTTTGAGAAACACAAGAACTAAGTACAACTGCCGTTGTAATCATCAATACTGATATTCTTTTCATTTTTTTAAGGTATTATAATTTCCTGCAAAGGTACAAAAAATGTGCCAATATTGTAAAAGAAAAATAGTATTAAGAAAAATTTAAGTAAAACCAAAAATATGTACTTTTACCTTTCAAAATCTTACAAACAAAATAATCAATATCATGAAATATAATATTTTATTTATTTTCATTTTTAGTCTTCTTTCTTGTTCTCAAAAAACAACTCCTGAATTAAAAACAATTCAAGGAAACGCCATTGGAACTACGTTTACCATAAAATACTTAGATACAAATAATGAGGACTATCAATCAAAAATTGACAGTTTGATTAACGCAATCAATAAATCTACATCAACTTACATTCCAACTTCTGACATTTCAAGAATTAATGATGGTGACACCACCGTTGTTGTAGATGCTTATTTTGAAGAAGTATACACAAAGTCTGCTAAAATAGTTGAAGAAACGGATGGGGATTTTGATCCAACTGTAGGCATTTTAGTAAACGCGTGGGGATTTGGGCCTGAAAATGAAATTGCAGACTTAGATTCGCTTAAAATTGATTCTTTGTTAACGTATGTTGGCTTTCATAAGGTAAATTTAAAAAATAGGAAAGTCACAAAAATGTACCCTCAAATATATTTTGACTTTAATGCTATTGGAAAAGGGTATTTAGTAGATGTTATTAGTCGGCTTTTTGAACAAAATAATATTTCCAATTATATGGTTGAAATTGGCGGTGAAATTAGAGCTCGCGGTGTAAACCAAGACAATATTCCTTGGAAAATTGCTGTTGAAAACCCCAATGAAGATGGTTCACGTTCCTTTGCAACTGTTATTCAACTTCATGATGAATCTATCGCATCTTCAGGAAACTACCGGAAATATAGAAAAACAGCCGAAGGAAAAAAATATGTACATACTATCAATACCAAAACTGGATATGCTTCTGAAAGTAATTTGTTAGCCGCATCCGTTATTGCAAAATCAGATTGTGCAGATGTGGATGGTTATGCCACTGCTTTAATGGCAATGGGTTTAGAAAAATCGAAACTATTTTTAGAAAAGCATCCTGAGTTAAAAGCGTTTTTAATTTATGTAGATGAAAACCACGATATGAAAACTTATAAATCTCCTAATTTTGACAATTAAGTTATTATCAAATTAAAAGACATAATCTTACAAAATTTTTATAAATAAAAAAACAGACTCTTCAGATA
>JAGPIQ010000129.1 GCA_018054895.1 Lutibacter sp.
TTATTTAACTCAATTAATCATCCAGAAAATTTAGCGGTTGTTCATACACATCCTCTTGAGTTGATTTGTATGAGTCACCATGAATTATTTGACAATGAAGCAGAATTAAACAGACAAATTTGGATGATGTGTCCTGAGGTAAGAGTATTTGTACCTAAAGGAATTCACTGTACTCCTTATGCGCTATCTAGTACAGCTGAATTAGCAAAAGTTACTATTGAAGCTTTTAAAACAAGAAACGTTTCCTTATGGGAAAAACATGGTGCAACTGCAACTGCTCCTGACGTAGAAAAAGCATGGGACTTTTTAGATGTAGCTAATAAAGGCGCTAAACTATTAATGATGTGTTGGGCTGCTGGATTTAAACCTGCTGGACTATCAAATGAACAATTAACTGAATTAGAACAATTTACATAGGATATTATGAGCAGATTAATAGGTAGATTACCAAAAGTAGGAATTCGTCCTGTAATTGATGGGCGTGAATTAGGCGTTAGAGAATCTTTAGAGGTTCAATGTATGGATATGGCGAAAGCCGCAGCAAAATTAATTGAAAGTACTTTACGTTTTCCTAGTGGTGAAAAAGTAGAGTGTGTTATTGCAGATACTACTATTGGTGGTGTTGCAGATGCTGCTGCTTGTGCAGATAAATTTAAAAGAGAAGGTGTTGAAGTTTCATTAACAGTAACTCCATGTTGGTGTTATGGAACGGAAGTTATGGATACGGATCCATTAATACCTAAAGCAGTTTGGGGTTTTAACGGAACTGAAAGACCAGGAGCAGTTTATTTAGCTGCTGCATTGGCAGGTTATTCTCAAAAAGGATTACCAGCTTTCGGAATATATGGAAAAGAAGTACAAGATGGAGGAGATCAATCTATTCCTGAGGATGTTTCTGAAAAAATTCTACGCTTTACAAAAGCTGCTTTAGCGGTAGCTCAAATGAAAGGTAAATCTTATTTATCAATAGGATACAGTTCTATGGGTATTGCTGGTTCAATGGTTGACGTAAACTTTTTGCAAGATTACTTCGGTGTTCGTGCTGAATTTGTTGAATCTGTTGAATTATTGAGACGTATGGATGAAGGAATTTACGATAAAGATGAATACAAAAAAGCATTAGCTTGGACGAAAGCAAATTGTATTGAAGGTCCAGATCGTAACAACCCTGCTATACAAAAATCAGCTGCTGTAAAAGAAAAAGAATGGGAAAAAGTTGTGAAAATGACTTTAATCTGTAAAGATTTAATGAACGGTAATCCTAAATTGAAAGAAATGGGATTTGGTGAAGAATCTAAAGGAAGAAATGCCATTATGGGTGGATTCCAAGGACAACGCCAATGGACAGATTACCAACCAAATGCAGATTTTACTGAATCTATTTTAAATTCGTCTTTCGACTGGAATGGAATTCGCCAAGCGTATACATTTGCAACAGAAAACGATTGCTTGAATGCTGTTTCAATGTTATTTGGACATTTATTAACAGGAAAGGCTCAATTATTCTCAGATGTTCGTACGTATTGGAGTGCAGAATCTGTAGAAAGAGTAACAAAGAAAAAATTAACTGGTTTAGCAGAAAATGGAATTATTCACTTGATTAATTCTGGTTCTACAACTCTTGATGCTACTGCTCAACAATTAGACGCAGAAGGTAAACCAACAATGAAACCTTTCTGGGATATTACAGAAGAAGACGTTAAAAGATGTTTAGATAATACAAAATGGCCACCAGCTACCATTGAATACTTTAGAGGAGGAGGATTCTCATCAAACTTCTTAACTAAAGGAACTATGCCAATGACTATGTGTAGAATCAACCTTGTAAAAGGAATTGGACCAGTTTTACAAATTGTAGAAGGATGGAGTGTTGAATTACCAGAGGATATTCACGCTGTATTAGACAATAGAACTGACCCAACTTGGCCAACAACTTGGTTTGTGCCTAGAACTACAGGTACAGGATTCTTTAAAGATGTGTATACAGTAATGGCTAAATGGGGAGCAAACCATGGAGCAATTTCTCACGGACATATTGGTGCCGATTTAATTTCATTGGCAGCAATGTTACGTATTCCAGTAAATATGCACAATATATCTGAAGATGATGTGTTTAGACCAAGTGCTTGGTCCGCTTTCGGGGAAAACCTTGAAGGTGCAGATTATAGAGCCTGCGATAACTACGGCCCTCTATACGGTTTTAAAGATTAATTAATTAACTATATAAAAAAGAACTGGTTACATAATTATTGTCTGATATTTTTACCACATTCTTTTTTATAACATTGAAAAAGCTTTTCCTTATAATTTTAGAAATAAAATTATAAGGGTGGCTTTTCACATCTAAATTTTCAATACATATGAAAAAAGTTATAGCAGTAATTGATATAGGTAAAACAAATAAAAAAATATTTTTATTTGATGAAGATTTCAACGTAGTTTCTCAAAACTCAATTCAATTTGATGAAATAGTTGATGACGATGGTTTTCCTTGTGATGATATTGTATCTATAGAAAATTGGATTAAAAATCAAATATTAAGTATTCAAACTAATGGCGATTTTAAAATACAAGCTATAAATTTTACAACACATGGAGCTTCGTTAATTTACCTAAACAAGGAAGGAAAACGCATTGCCCCATTATATAATTATCTAAAACAATTAGATTTAGCAGATTACGACAGTTTATACAAAAAAAATGGAGGAGCAGATGAGTTTTCAAGAAAAACCGCTTCACCTGTGTATGGAATGTTAAATACTGGTTTGCAAATGCTTTGGATGAAAAAATACAAACCAGAAATTTGGGAACAAGTAGATGCTATTTTACACTATCCACAATATTTAAGCTATTTATTCACCCATAAAATTACCGCAGATTTTACTTCGGTAGGTGCACATACAGCAACTTGGGATTTTGACACAATGCAATATCATAGTTGGTTAAAAGATGAAAACATAAACTTACCAACACCTTGCAAGGGAAATGAAGCCATTATTTCAGAAATAAATGGAGAAACAATTGCTGTAGGAACGGGTATGCATGATAGCTCATCATCTATAATTCCAATATTAGAAACAGAAAAAGATTTTGTTTTATTGTCAACAGGAACGTGGATTATTGCCATGAATCCGTTTAGTACGGAAGTATTAACACAACATCAACTTAAAAATAACTGTTTGTGTTTTATGACTCCAGAAAAGCAACAAGTAAAATCTTCTATGCAATTTTTAGGAAGAATTCATGAAGTTTACCTAAAAGCATTGAGTGAGTATTACCAAGTAAGTATCAACACACATATCGACCTTTCTCTAAACACATCACTTTGTGATGAATTGATGCTTAAAAATGAGCAACTGTTTTTAGCTGAAGGTATTGATACCGATTTTGAAGCACATCCAGAATACTTGAAAAATTTTGCTTCTTATGAAACAGCCTATTACCAATTGGTATATGAAATATCAAAAAAAGTGATAGCGGGTATTCAATTAATTTCTGATGAAAACGTAGCTGTTACCAACGTGTTTATCTCAGGAGGATTTAATAGAAATGAAATTTTTATTAAATTCCTACAACTTTTAAAACCAGGTATTGAAATTAAAATTTCAGACTGCAAAAACGAAAGCGCATTAGGTGCCGCTTTATTAATGAAAAAATATTTAAAATAAAAAATATGTTACAAAGTAGACGAATTTATTTACCACCTTTAAGCTTAATTGGCCCAGGTGCTCTTAAAGATTTAGGAGAAGAATTAAAACAACTTCCTTATAAAAAAGCATTATTTGTTACGGACAAATTATTGGTTAAACTTGGTGTTGCACAAAGAGTTTTAGATGTTTTAAAAGACGCAGCTATTGATGTTGTAACTTTTGATGATGTTCAACCAAATCCAACAGTTAAAAATGTAAATGACGGATTGAGTTTATTACAAGAAAACAACTGTGATTTTATAGTAACACTTGGTGGTGGTTCTCCACAAGATTGTGGAAAAGCCATAGGTATTTTAGCTACTAATGGTGGTGATATTAAAGATTATGATGGAATTAACCTTTCAAAAAAACCTGCATTACCAATTATTGCTATTAATACAACTGCTGGAACTGCAAGTGAAGTAACTATTAATTATGTTATTACAGATGTGGATCGCCATATAAAAATGGTAATGGTAGATAAAAACTGTTTAGTATCTATTGCCGTTAACGATCCTGAATTAATGTTAGGAAAACCTGCTGCACTTACTGCTGCAACTGGTATGGATGCATTAACGCATGCTATTGAAACATACGTAACTAAAGGCGCATTCCATTGGTCAAATGCCTTAGCGCTTGAAGCTATAAAATTAATTTCTCAAAGCTTAGAAGAAGCTGTTCACCATGGTGATAATATTGAGGCACGAAGCAAAATGGCTTGGGGTCAATTTATTGCAGGTCAAGCGTTTTCAAATGCTGGTTTAGGTTTTGTGCATTCAATGGCGCACCAACTTGGAGGACAATATAATTTACCGCATGGGGTTGCAAATGCAATATTACTTCCTCACGTTGAAAAATTTAATATTCCTGCTTGTGCTAATAAACTTAAAAAAGTGGCAAGAGCCATGGGTATTGGAGTATCTGATTTAACAGATGAAGAAGGTGCAAATGCAGCAATTGCAGCCATTAAAAAATTATCAAAAGCGGTAGGAATTCCTTCTGGATTAAAAGAACTTGGCGTAAAAGAAGAAGATTTTAGAATTATGGCTGAAAATGCCTTGGCAGATGTTTGTACTGGAGGAAACCCAAGAGACGTAACTGTTGAAGATGCCATTGCTATTTACAAATCAGCTATGTAAATTCTTTAGTTAAAGAAATTTACCAACACCACTTTATAAATATTTTAACTTTATAGTAAATTATATGAATACTAAAAAACCAACATTAGGAGAGTTTATTATAGAAAACCAATCAGCATTTCCCTATTCTACAGGGGAATTATCAAGCCTTTTAAATGGTATTCGCTTGGCTGCAAAAGTTGTTAACCATGAAGTAAATAAAGCGGGGTTGGTAGATTTGTTTGGAAGTTCTGGAGATGTAAATGTACAAGGAGAACAACAGCAAAAACTTGATGTTTTTGCAAATAATATTTTTATTCAAGCAATAAAAAATAGAGATATTGTTTGTGGTATTGTTTCTGAAGAAGATGAAGATTTTATACTTTTAAACAGTAACGACCAAAACAATAACAGCAAGTATGTTGTTTTAATGGATCCGTTGGATGGATCGTCAAACATAGATGTTAATGTTTCTGTTGGAACCATTTTTTCTATTTATAGACGTGTAACAGCGGTTGGATCGGTAGTTGAAAAGAGAGATTTTTTACAAAAAGGAATCAATCAAGTTGCTGCTGGATACATTATTTATGGAACTTCAACAATGCTTGTTTTTACTACAGGTAAGGGTGTAAATGGTTTTACTTTAAACCCTGCGATTGGCTCATTTTATCTTTCGCACCCTAACATGCAGTTTCCAAAAAAGGGGAATGTATATTCCGTAAATGAAGGAAATTACATTCACTTTCCGCAAGGTGTAAAAAATTATATTAAGTATTGCCAAAAAATGGAAGACGACAGACCTTATTCTGCACGATATATTGGGTCGTTGGTTTCCGATTTTCATAGAAATATGATTAAAGGTGGTATTTATATGTACCCTAGTTGTAACACTAATAAAGAAGGAAAATTAAGACTTTTGTATGAATGCAACCCTATTGCTTTTTTGGCTGAACAAGCTGGAGGAAAGGCGATAGATGGGTATCAACGGATTCTTGAATTACAACCTACTGAAATTCATCAGCGTGTTCCTTTTTATTGTGGTAGTGAAGCTATGGTAAACACTTTAGAAAGCTTTATTTTAGCTGAATAGTATAAAACCCACATTTTTATTTTGTAATTAAAGTGTGTAATCAATAATTAATCAAATCTAAAGTTATTCCGAAATATTTTGCTGTTTTTAGCATTGTATTTCGGAATACTTTTTTAGTTTCATACGTAATGGTATAGTGTACTACCCTTTTAGGAATGCTAACTTCTTACAAATTTGCCTAATGATTCTAACAATTGAGGGCTGTCTTCTAAAGCAATTTTAGCAACTGCATAAAACGCACTCATCCAGTCGTCCATTTCTCCGAACGCTTTGTCTTTTTGTTTTGTTGCATCTTGACTCTCCCCTTTTTCACGTAAATATGCGGCTCTGGCTTCTTCTAAATTTGTAATTAGCTGTAGTGTTCCGTTTAGTTCTTCCACGGTAACTTTTAACCTTACCAATTTCAATTGAATTTCAGTATCTGCAAGTGCTACGGTATAGAATTTCTTTACCGTTTCCAACCATTTTATATAAGCCGTTGGTACACTGCCTGTAATTGACAATTTTTGCAGCGTGGTTAGTTCATTTCTATAAATAACTTTTGCTTTTTTACGGTGAAGTGTGTAGGTTGTTGCTACATTTTCCTTTAAAGTTGTAAAGTTTTTATACGCTTCGGAAGTTTCATCGTCTTCTTTTTTATTGAAGTCGAATGCGGCGCGTGTTGTTGTTAATAAAGTTTTACCTTCTGTTAATACTACTTCATCGTAGCCAAACTCCGCCATAATAGTGGCGATATTTGGTTGTTTTTCTACGTTTTCAAATGATACTCTGTACTGTTCCAAAGCTTCCGCCTCGGATACGTGTTTTTTTCCTGCCATACTACAATTTTTTTTGTTAATAATTCTAATGTATCGCTCTACCCCTATGGGTTTTAGCTTATTTTTTTTGTTTTGGTATGCTCCTTATGGTTCTTTTTCAATGCCTTAAGGTTGTTGGTGCATTCCTCCATGTTCTTTTTCAATTTTTTCGTGTTGTTTTTCTATTCCTCCACGTTGTTGGTGTGTTCCTCCGAGTTCTTCTTGTGTTCCTCCACGTTGTTGGTGTGTTCCTCCGAGTTCTTCTTGTGTTCCTCCACACTGTTGGTGTGTTCCTCCGAGTGCTTTTTCAACTCCTCACTGTTATTATTGAACGAATATACAAAATAGCTGCTATTCTATATTTATTTTATCAATTTCTTTCATTAACCTATCCGTTTCCGTAAGTGCTACTATAATTTTTTGATAGTGTAAAATATCTTCAAAAGTTAATGTGCGTCCTTTACGGTCTTTTAACCATTTTTGTGCTGGTTGGTAACCGCCTATATAAAATTCCCAAGCAACTAGTGGAACATTTGCAAAATATTGCGTGTTGTTTATATATACGTTTCCGCGCTGCTTCTCGACTGCGCTCAACTTCTCAACTGCGCTCGACTTCTCGACTGCGCTCGAAGTGACAAATTGTGGCTTATCGACTATATTAGTACCACTTTCAGGATAGCTGGTAATATAAT
>JAGPIQ010000130.1 GCA_018054895.1 Lutibacter sp.
CTCTTCTACGTACTCAATTAATTCATGTTTATTGCTTCTCCAAGTAAAATAAGTATACGATTGTGTATAGCCGTGTTTGGCCAATTGCTGCATTATTTTTGGTGCTGTAAACGCTTCGGCTAAAAATAATACATCAGGATGTTTTGCTTTTACTTCTGCAATTACCCAATTCCAAAAATAAAATGGTTTGGTATGTGGATTGTCTACTCTAAATATTTTAATACCGCAATCTATCCAATAAAATAACGTATCTAAACATTCATCCCATAAACTTTTAAAGTCTTCACTTTCCCAGTAAATTGGTAAAATATCTTGATATTTTTTTGGTGGATTTTCAGCATATTGTACCGTTCCATCTGGTCGCCATTTAAACCATTTTGGATGTTCTTTTACCCAAGGATGATCTGGAGCCGCTTGTAATGCATAATCCATAGCAATTTCAATATTATGCTCTTTTGCTTTTTGTATTAATGCTTTAAAATCGTCAATAGTTCCTAAATCTGGATGAATATCTTTGTGCCCTCCATATTGTGAACCAACTCCCCATGTAGAACCAACATCACCATGCTCAGCAGTCGTTGTATTATTTTTACCTTTTCTGTTTACTTCACCAATTGGGTGAATTGGAGGAAGGTACAAGGTGTCAAACCCCATTCTCTGAACTCTAGGTAACAATCGTTCACAGTCTTTAAATGTTCCGTGAACTCCATAATGTTCTGAAGCTGATCTTGGGAAAAATTCATACCAAGTACTAAATCTGGCTTTTTCTCTATCTACATAAACTTTTAACTCTTTGGAGTGTGCTGCTAGTATTTTTTCAGGGTGATGTGCAAAAATATGATGCAAACGATCGCTCATTGCTTCTCTAATAGCCTCTTCATAAGAATCTTCATTTCCAAAAATATAAATCAAATGAAGAAAGTAATCTCTATCATTAAAATTAGGTTTATCAACCAATTTTTGTAAAAATTGAATTCCTTCTAATAATTCGGACTTTACATATTGATTATCTTGAAGTTTTCTTATAATTCCATGTTGCCAATTTAAGGCATAATCAACCCATCCTTGAATTTTATATGCATAATGCCCTTGTTTTTCTACATGAAATGAGGCTTTCCATCCATTTTCATATATAGGATACATTCTAGATTCTTGCCAATCTTTATCTTTTTCGTGTTTATAAAGTACTGAAGCTGCTATAATATCATGTCCATCACATAAAACAGTCGCTGTAACATTAACAACTTCATTAACAACTCTTTTTATATAAAACTCTCCACTATTAATTTGAGGTTGAATATCTTCTATTACAATTCTTTCTTGATTCTTCATTCAATAATAAAATAATTTATATTACAAATCCATTTGGAATAACAGCTCCTTTTTTAATTACAACAATACCGTCTCTAATAACGTATGTATCAGTTTCTGTATCACTTAAGTGTTTTCCACCATTTATTCGTACATCATCACCTACACAACAATTTTTATCTAAAATAGCATTTTTTATAAAGCATCTTTTCCCTATACCCATTGAAATAATAGATTCATCTAAAATTTCTTCAATTGATTGATAAAAATCAGCACCCATCATATAGGTGTTTATAACTGTAGATTCTGCATCAATTTTTGAGCGAATTCCAATTACGGAATGTTCAATCTTCCCTGCATTTATAATACACCCTTCAGCAATAACTGTTTTTTCTAACATCGTGCCAGATAATTTAGTAGTCGGCAACATACGTGCATGTGTGTATATACGTTTTTCAATACTATATAAGTCAAATTTTGGAAAATCATCAGTCAACCCTAAGTTGGCTTCAAAAAACGAATCAATATTTCCAATATCTGTCCAATATCCTTCATATTGGTAACTAAATACTCTATTTTTTTCAATTGCTGCAGGAATAATCTCTTTACCAAAATCATTTGTTGAAGGATCTTTCATTAATTTTTCCAATAAATTTCTATTGAAAATATAAATCCCCATAGATGCTAAATAATTCTTTCCTTCTTTTTGCATTTCTTCACCTGTATCCGAAGTCCATTCAGGCAATAAGCTAGCTGCTGGTTTTTCAATAAATGAAGTAATTGCATTTTTATCATTTGTTTTTAAAATTCCAAACTCCGTAGCATCTTTAGCTACTACAGGAATTGTTGCAATTGAAATTTCTGCTTTATTTTTAATGTGAGCATCAACCATTTCATTAAAATCCATTTGATATAATTGATCTCCAGATAAAATTAAGGCATAATCAAAATCGAGAGTTAAAAAATGGTGCATACTTTGTCTAACAGCATCCGCAGTTCCTTGGAACCATGTATTATTTCCTGGAGTTTGTTCTGCAGCCAAAACATCCACAAAAGCAGAACTAAAAAAGCTAAAATGATACGTGTTTTTAATATGTTTGTTTAATGATGCCGAATTAAATTGTGTTAAAACAAAAATTCGTTTAATTTCTGAATTTATACAGTTTGAAATTGGGATATCAACTAATCTATATTTCCCAGCAATTGGAACTGCTGGTTTTGAACGGGTTGCGGTTAATGGATATAATCTTGATCCTTGTCCTCCCCCTAAAACGATTGCTAAAACTTTTTTACCTAACATAGTTATTTATTTAATAGTTTGATTTAATTGATTTCTTTTTAAATTAAAGACTTATATAAATCTTCAACTTGCTTTGCGATGGCAATCCAGTCAAAATGTTCTTCTACTCTTTTACGTCCATTTTTTCCCATTTTATTTCTTAAATCATCATCATTAATTAATTTATTTATTCCATCTGCTAAATCTCTTGAAAATTTATCAGGATCAATTGGTTCAAACGGAGCGGCTGTTTGTTGTTGTAGCGGAATTAATAATCCTGTTTCTCCTTCAACAACTACTTCTTTAATACCTCCAACTGCACTTGCTACAACAGCTGTATTACAAGCCATTGCTTCAATATTGATAATACCAAAAGGCTCATAAATAGACGGGCAACAAAAAACATCTGCATGAGAATATAGTTGGATTATCGATTTTTTATCGAGCATCACATCAATCCAAATTACATTTTTCCGTGTTTTTTTCACTTCATCTACACTATCCTTCATTTCTTTTAAAATTTCAGGTGTATCTGGTGCTCCAGCACATAAAACAATTTGAGTGTCTGGATCAATATATTTTATGGCATTTACTAAATGTATAATCCCTTTTTGACGTGTAATTCTACCTACAAAAAGTACAAATGGCTTGCTTCTGTCAATACCATACTTTTCTAAAGTTGAAGCTTCAGAAGTAACAACATATTCTTGCAGGTTTATACCATTATAAATTACTTTCACTTTCTTTTCATCAACATTAAAGTGTTTTAAAACGTCTTCTTTGGTTTCTTTAGATACCGCAATTAAAGCATCTGCCATTTCAAGCGCTGTTTTTTCCACCCAAGACGAGGCATCATACCCTCTTCCCAATTGTTCTCTTTTCCAAGGCCTTAGAGGTTCTAACGAATGTGTTGTAATCACTAATGGAATTCCGTAACATAATTTTGCAATAATTCCTGCAAAATGAGCATACCATGTATGGCAATGCACAATATCTGCATCAATTTCTTTAGCATTCATTAATAAACCAGTACTTAACGTCTCAAAAACGGCTTTTAGTTTTTCATTTGAATCTTTAAATTCAGGATTTTTAGAAGGATACCCTTTTACCGTTAAATTCGTTGTAGTTTCATCCTGATCCCCAAAACACCTAACGTCAACTTCCATTAATTTTGAAAGTTCTGCTGCTAAATATTCAACATGTACTCCTGCTCCACCATATACGTAAGGAGGGAATTCTTTTGTGTAAAAAAGTGCCTTCATAAAATATTTTAAAATTTTAGTTTATAATTTAATTGTCTATGCAATTTTTCTAATTATAATAATACTCCATAATTCTAAAAAAAACAACATCAACAATGAGTTACTTTAAATTTAATTGATTTAAAAAAATTGAAAAAAAATAAATTAATTCTATTTTATTATGAAATAAAATTTAAAATAAGAGTTTCTTAGAACTCCTTATTTTATTGATAATTTGAATGTTCTTTCAGATACCTATATTACGAATTTTCTTGCTAAAAGCAAATAAAAAACTGCTAAAAAACACAAAAAATAGGTAAAAAAAAAGAGGAACTTAAAAAGCTCCTCTAAATTTTAAAAAAATGTGTTTTTTAACTATATTGCGTTCTCCTTTTTTATTAAATTCAACGCAGATCCTTCATTATACCAATTAATTTGACCTTGATTATAGGTGTGATTTAATTTTATTTGTTCCTTAGTACCATTATCATGCACAATTTCTAATGTTAATTGTTTTCCTTGTGCAAATTCATTTATATCTACAAAATTAAAAGAATCATTTTCTTGAATTTTATCATAATCCGCTTCATTTACAAAAGTTAACCCTAACATTCCTTGCTTTTTCAAGTTTGTTTCGTGAATACGAGCAAAAGATTTTACAATTACGGCAGCAACACCTAAATGACGAGGCTCCATTGCTGCGTGTTCTCTTGATGAACCTTCTCCATAATTATGATCTCCAACTACAATTGATTTTACACCAGCAGCTTTATACGCTCTTGCAGTATCTGGAACAGTGCCATACGCTCCTGTTAATTGATTTTTTACTGAATTTGTTTCTTTATTAAAAGCGTTTACAGCACCAATTAAACAGTTATTAGAAATATTATCTAAATGCCCACGATAACGCAGCCAAGGCCCAGCCATAGAAATATGATCTGTTGTACATTTTCCAAATGCCTTAATTAATAATTTAGCTCCATTAATAGTATTTCCAATTGGCTCAAATGGCACTAACAACTGAAGTCTTTCCGAATCTGGATTTACAACTACATTAACTTTTGAACCGTCTTCATAAGGAGCCTCATATCCTGCATCTTCAACATCAAAACCTTTTGGTGGTAATTCCAATCCAGTTGGTTCTTCAAAGGAAACTTCTTCTCCATTTTTATTAATTAATGTATCTGTCATCGGATTAAAATCCAATCTACCAGCTATTGCAATTGCAGCAACCATTTCTGGTGAAGCAACAAATGCGTGTGTATTAGGATTTCCATCTGCTCTTTTTGAAAAGTTTCTGTTGAAAGAATGTATAATTGTGTTTTTTTCTTGTTTAGATGCTCCTTCTCTATCCCACTGACCAATACACGGTCCACAAGCATTGGTAAAAATTTTAGCATCTAAATTTTCGAAAATTTCTAATAAACCATCTCTATCTGCAGTATATCTTACTTGTTCAGAACCTGGATTGATACCAAATTCTGCTTTTGCAATTAAACCTTTATCTACAGCTTGTTTTGCCACAGAAGCCGCCCTTGATAAATCTTCATAAGAAGAGTTTGTACATGAGCCAATTAATCCCCAATCAACTTTTAAAGGCCAATCATTTTTGGTTGCTTTATCGTGCATTTCACCAACTTCGGTTACTAAATCTGGCGTAAAAGGACCGTTTATAAGAGGTTTTAATTCCGATAAATTAATTTCAATCACTTGATCAAAATATAATTCAGGATTTGCATATACTTCATCATCACCTGTTAAATATGACGCTATTTTATTGGCTTCATCTGCAATTTCACTCCTGTCAGTAGCTCTTAAATATCGTTCGATTGATTCATCATATCCAAAAGTAGAAGTTGTTGCTCCAATTTCAGCACCCATATTACAAATTGTACCTTTTCCAGTTGCAGATATTGATTTTGCTCCTTCTCCAAAATATTCAACAATACAACCCGTACCACCTTTTACGGTTAATATACCTGCTACTTTTAAAATAACATCTTTAGGAGCTGACCAACCCGATAGTTTACCCGTTAATTTTATTCCAATTAATTTTGGAAATTTCAATTCCCAAGCCATACCAGCCATTACATCCACAGCATCAGCACCACCAACACCAATAGCAACCATTCCTAAACCTCCTGCATTTACGGTATGTGAATCAGTTCCTATCATCATTCCTCCGGGGAATGCATAATTTTCCAACACTACTTGATGAATAATTCCTGCTCCTGGCTTCCAAAAACCAATACCGTATTTGTTTGATACGGAAGCTAAAAAGTTAAAAACTTCACTACTTGTGTTTAAAGCATTTTGTAAATCTTTATCAGCACCTATTCTAGCTTGAATTAAATGGTCGCAATGTACTGTAGTTGGAACAGCTACTTTGCTTTTTCCAGCTTGCATAAATTGTAATAATGCCATTTGAGCAGTTGCATCTTGACACGCTATTCTATCCGGTGCAAAATCTACATAATCTTTACCTCGTTCAAAAGCAGTTATTGGTTTTCCATCCCAAAGGTGATTGTATAATATTTTTTCAGCTAAGGTTAAAGGTTTTCCTACAACGGATTTAGCAGCATCAACACGTTCTGCCATTCTTGCATAAACACCTTTTATCATTTCAATATCAAAAGCCATATTTTTAGTTTTAATTATTTTTTCAATCAACAATATACGAAATAATAAGGATTTTTAAAAAATATTTCTTCCTTCAGCTAATAATAATAAAAAATCATTTAACAGTATAAAAAAAAAGCCTAAATCAGAGGATTTAGGCTTTTAAAATATGAATATCTAATCGTAAATTATTTAACTAATAATTTATGTGAAGGTTTAAACTTTGTTAAGTTGATTCCTTTTACAGCTGCTTCATATTCTGCTAAATTAGGTGTTCTACCTAAAATTGTAGAAATTACCACTACTGGCGTTGAAGAAAGCAATGATTCTCCTTTTTTCTCTCCTGAATCTTTTACAACTCTTCCTTGGAATAAGCGTGTAGAAGTTGCCATTACCGTATCTCCTGGTTCCGCTTTTTCTTGGTTCCCCATACACAGGTTACACCCTGGACGCTCTAAATACAGCATGTTTTCATACTTAGTACGCGCTACAGCTTTAGGGTCATTATCATCAAACTCAAAACCTGAGTATTTTTGTAAAACTTCCCAGTCGCCTTCAGCCTTTAATTCATCTACAATATTATAGGTAGGAGGCGCAACAACTAAAGGAGCTTTAAACTCAACTTTTCCTTGTTGTTCTTCCACATTTTTCAACATTTGAGCAAGTATTTTCATATCTCCTTTATGTACCATACAAGAACCAATAAATCCTAAATCTACTTTTTTAGTTCCACCATAGTAAGATAAAGGTCTAATAGTATCATGTGTGTATCTTTTAGAAACATCTTCATTATACACATCTGGATCCGCAATCATTGGCTCATTAATTTGATCCAAATCAACCACAACTTCTGCAAAATAGTTTGCATTTGCATCTGGAGTTAACGCAGGTTTTTCTCCTGACATTATTTCTGCAATTCT
>JAGPIQ010000131.1 GCA_018054895.1 Lutibacter sp.
ACAACGAAGCATACTCTGATTTTTCTCCTTTTTGAAGATAATCTTGAAATTGAATTGATTTTGCTGATACATGATTTACAATTAAATCGGCCATAATATCAACCTCTTCACTTAGTTCTTTTAAATCGTTCCAATCACCTAACCTAGGATCAATTAAATTATGATCTATGGGGTCAAAACCTGCATCTTCTCCATCAATTGGGTAATAGAATGGTAGTATATGCAAACCTCCAAACAGCCCTTTTAACTCATTTTTGAATAAAGAATTTAACTCTGTTATACTTTTACAACCAAGTCTATCTATATATGTTATTAATTGTATTTTATTTTTCATAATTGCTTATTGGATTTATGGAAAAAATTAAAAAAAGTGAACTATCTTATTTTCTTACTAAAGAACAGTTCACTTTTAAACTTAATTAAACCAACTATTTCTTGTAAATTAGAATTATAAACTTTTAAAGGAAGCCTTCAATTGAATGGTTTTAAAGTAACTAGCCAATTATTTCAATAAAAGGCTAGTTATTATACTATAAAATATTAAAAAGTATATGCAAATGTTAAAGAAGATGATCTTCCTGAAATTGATCTTGCTCTTACATAATTTGTTTGACCTTCAACTATAGAACCTTCTTCAGATTCTGTAATTCCAATTGTATCAAAAAGGTTGTTTATGTTTAATGCAACTGAAAAACCTTTTGTAATTGTTACTTTTCCAAACATATTTACATATGCGTACCCTGGCATTACTAAATCATTATTATTTTGAGCATATGATTTTGTATTTCCAATAATACTTGCTCCAATTACATGATTTCCATTTTCACCAAAACTATATGTAGGAATTAAACTGTAAATAAAATCTGGTTGTCTTCTTGGGGTATTCCCAACGTTTGAACCGTCAATAGTTCCTGAAATTTCAGCATTTGTATAGGTAAGTGCTCCTCTAACATCAAACTTATTTAATTTTAAAGAACCTTCAATTTCTATCCCTAAAGATTTATAATCGTTTTTTTCAACTTTTTGAGTGGTTGCTTCAAAACCTGCTTCTTCAGTTGTTTTAGCATAAAAACCAGTGATGAATAAACCTGCATTGTCAAATTTTCTTTTGTAACCTAATTCTGCCTGATCTAAAATATCTTTTGGGTTCCCTAAAGAAGTCATTGGTTGTCCAAATGTAAAAGCGCGATCTGCTTTACCAGAAGCTCCACTACTGTATCTTGCAAAAACTGCAGTTTCATCATTTAATTTATAGTTACCACCAAAAGAATATGAAACATAATCATAGTCATAATTAATTGGATTTGAATTTGCGTTATCTACTACTGAAACATTCATTTCAATTGGCTCAATAGTTCCATTATTATTTACATCTAAATTTGCAGATTGTGTTCCTCCAATACTAGAACCATTCACTTTTACATTATCATATCGTACACTAGCATCTAATGTTAAATTTTTACTGGCATCAATAGTAATTGCCGCATAAGGTGCATTTACATTATAAGAAGCATTGTATTTTTGTGTACAACAGTTGCCCCATTCTGCAGCGCCATAAGAAGCTTGTCCGTTTTCTGTTATTTTTGTACCATCAGCTAAAGTAACATCTAATGGAGCAGCATTTACACCATTTACTTCAGTTAAATGAACATTCCACAACCAAGACATTTGAATGTTTTGATTTGCTGTGAAATATCCTGCAGTTAAACTAACCTTTTCAAATTTCTTTGTTACCTTAAAATCATTCACAAAATTATTGAAGTTTTCTAATTCAGTATCAAACATCATAATTCTTTGCGCCAATCCATTTGGATTATTAAATGCATTTCCAGTTACTGTATTTGTAACTGTTGCACCTGTTGCATCATATCCGTTATAGCCAGCAATACCAGCAACCATATCATTAACAGTCCCAACTGCTGCAGTAAAAGGAGCTATAAATCTACCTTTATTAAAAGCCATTCTTGATTTGTTGTCTATTTTCCAATCATTTTCTAGATTGAAAGAAAATTCTGCACCAATAGCATTAGAAATAGGGTGCATACCATCTGCTACATCAGCATTTCTTCTATTTCCATTAGAATCCAATCCATTATTTTGTGTTAAATAAGGGCTATGTTGAGCTCCTGTTGTAGCATCAAACCCTTCAATATTTCCCCAATTAGGATTGCTATTTGTACCTGTTACTTTTATTGGCATTGGCATATATGCTGCCGTTCTATCGTTTAAAAATTTATAATAAACTCTGGCATAACCATTTTCAAATCTCTTTGTTAGATTTAATTTAATTTGACCTCCTTTATTGGCTAAATATCCTGCGTCTCTTACTCCTTCTCCTTGTCTAAAAAAACCTCCCACATGAAAAGCAACACCGTCACCTATTGGAGTACCGTAATCAAAGTCTGTTTTAAAGCTATTGTAGTCTAATCCAAAAGAAGTTGAAATTCCTCCTCCTTCAACTTCACCTGTTTTACTAATAAAGTTTATAATACCTGCTGGTGAATTACTTGAAAGTGTAGATGCTGAACCTCCTCTAATAGCTTCAATTCTTGCAACATTTTGATCTGCTCTTAAAAAAATATCAGACGTAGCAAAAGCTATATCACCATATAAAAGTACTGGCAAACCATCTTCTTGTAACTGTAAATATTTTGAACCTCCAGCGGAAATTGGCACACCTCTCACTGAAATATTTGTATTTCCATCACCACCTGAAGACTCTGTTCTAATACCAGGAATTGTTCTGAAAATTTCTGCTGTTGATCTTGGTGAAGATTGCTCGATTAGTTGAGGTTTTAGTGTAGTAACAGAAACACTCGACTCAATTTTTGATCGAGGATTAGCAACACCAGTAATTACAACATCATCTAACGACATTACATCTTCTCTTAAAACAACATCTAAAGAAATATCACTTCCTTGTAAATTTATAGATTTTAAAAACGTTTTAAACCCAACATAAGAAACTTCTAATGTATATTCTCCAGTTTGTAAATTCGATATTATATACTTACCATCCATGTCTGAGGTAGTTCCTATTGAAGTACCTTTCATTAAAATATTTACTCCTGGCAATGGTTGACCAAAAGCATCGTTTATGGTTCCTGAAACACTTTTTGCTTGTGAAAAAGCAACACTAGAAATAGCTAAGAAAAATATATAAATATAATTCTGCTTGATTAAAAATAGTTTTTTCATAATATTAAAGTTATTAAATTTGATTAATATCTCGAATGTATACAGAATTGATACTTTTAGATTTAAATTTATCACCGAAAACGATTTCGATTTTACCGAAAACGTTATCGTTTTTACTTTTAAATAAATTTATTTTACAATATTTAATTAAAAGAAGAGGTTGTAATAATGCAAATTATTAAAGAAGTAGATATATCTTCTTAACAACTCCTTCAAAGACAGTAAAGAATTTTTAGTTTGTAAGTATAAAAACAAAAGAAGCTCTAAAAAATTTACTTATTTTTACTAAATGGGAGAAGTTACGTTAAAACAAATTGCTGAAGAACTTGGTATTTCAGTAACTACGGTTTCAAAGGCTTTAAAAAATTACGCCGATGTTAGTCCAAAAACTAAAACGTCGGTCATAAATCTTGCTAATAAATTAAATTATCAACCAAATTCTTTTGCTGTAAACCTCAGAACAAAGGAATCTAAAACTATTGGTTTAATTATTCCTGAAATTGTACACCACTTTTTCTCAAATGTTGTAAATGCAATTATTGAAAAGGCCGAGGAAAAAGGGTATTTGGTAATTATTTTACAATCTAACGAATCCGAAGAGCTTGAAAAAAAACAAATAGATTTATTGTTAAGCAAGAGAGTTGATGGTATTTTAATTTCGTTATCTAACAACACAAAAAATTTAGATCATTTAAAAAAAGTTATTGAACATAATATTCCTTTAGTTTTATTTGATAAAATCTCAAAATTGCTAGATTGCTCAAAAGTTGTTATTGACGACAGAAGTGCAGCTTATGACGCCACAGAACATTTAATTAAATCAGGATGTAAAAAAATCGCTCATTTTAGAGGCCCTTTAAATCCGCAAGGTTCAATTGATCGTTTTTTAGGATATAAAAAAGCATTGGAAGATTACACATTGAAATTTGATAGTTCAGTTATATTTACTTGTGAAAAAGTAAGTTTTAATGAGGGTTATGAATTTGCAAAAAAAATACACAACGAACATAAAGATGTTGATGGGATTTTTGCAATTACCGATTTGGTTGGTATTGGAGCTGTAGCTTATTTTAATGAAGTTGGCATTAAAATACCTGAACAAATTGCCATAATTGGTTTTAGTAATTGGTTTATGGCTAGTGTTATTTCACCATCTTTAAGTACTATAGATCAACCAGGTTTTGAAATGGGAAAAAAGGCTTTAAAATTATTATTAAAAGAAATTAAAGCAAAAAAAAACCATGAAATATTTGAACCTCAAACCGTTGTTTTACCTACGGATTTAATTGTTAGAAATTCTACCAAAAACACATAGTTATTGAGTAAATTACAAATGGCTCTTTAGCATAATATGTATTTATATATAATTACCCTTTAACAAACAATTTTAACAATATTTACATTTTCTTAACTGGATTTTTACCAACCATTGTATTATCAGTACTTAAATATGTTGTATACCCTTATTGTCTGTTTTTCTATATAACCACAAAAGTACAAGATAGCTATTATCATTAAAAACTGGTTTGATTATAGGTGTTTAATTTAGATACATTTAGTGCGCTAAAATTTAAATAGATCATTTAGTTAACTATGAATTTATATCACTATTTTTTTTGTAACTTCATTCAAAATTTGCTAAACCTATAAATTCATTTCAAAATGAAAGTAAAATACCTGTTTTTAACACTTGTAGTAAGTGTTATGCTTTTTTCGTGTAAAAAAGATCTAAACCAAGAACCAGACAATATTTTTAAATTCAGAGATTATATTAGTTACACTACTTCTGGATTGGTTTCTGTTGCCGAAGCTATAAAAATTGATTTGGTGAAAGAAGTTGATTCTTGGGAACCAACTATGGAACTTTCCGATAAATTTATAAGTATTTCACCAGAAATAGATGGGAAGTTAGTTGCGTTAAATAATAGGAGTTTTGTATTTCAACCTTCAAAAAATTTGGAGCCAAATACAGAATATACGGTTACAATTTTTTTGCATAAAATATACAATAATGTTCCGGAAGAGTTTAAAAAATTTACGTTTAAATTTAAAACCATTGAACAAAATTTCAGCATAAATACAACAGATTTTCAATCGTATGATAGAGAATGGAAATACATTGAAGGAGTTGTTAGAACCACCGATGTTTTATCGTTGGATGATGCCAAAACGGTAATTTCAGCATCGCAA
Source organism: Lutibacter sp. (assembly GCA_018054895.1). GTDB lineage: Bacteria > Bacteroidota > Bacteroidia > Flavobacteriales > Flavobacteriaceae > Lutibacter. The sequence goes on from JAGPIQ010000131.1 coordinate 5,389, forward strand.
AAAAATAAAAATTTAAAGATAAAATGGAACGAATTTGATGCGTTAAACAATCAATTTCAGTTTATTATAGATAGCGTTCAGCGTTTTGTGGAGGATTCTGAAGTGATAATTTCTTGGAATGGCAAAAAAATAAATGTTGATAATGAAGGAGAAACTTCGTTTAAAATTCCGGGTAAAAACAACTTTAGCATTATGCACATTGATGTTGCGCAATCGCCAGAACAGTATTTAAAAATCAATTTTTCTGATCCTATTAAAAAGCAACAAAATTTTGATGGGTTGGTTCAAATTCAAAATAGTAAAGAGGTAACTTATGTTATTGATGGAAATGTTTTAAAAGTGTTTCCTGCGGAACGAATTATAGGAAATGTTCAGGTGGATATTTTTCAAGGAATTACAAGTTCCGATGGTTATAAGTTAAAAAATAATTTTTCTGAAATTATTGCTTTTGAACAGTTAAAACCACAAGTTCGGTTAATTTCAAGCGGTGTAATTTTACCGAATTCCAACTATTTAAAATTCAATTTTGAAGCCGTAAATTTAAAGGCTGTTGATGTTAGAATTATCAAAATTTTCGAAAATAATGTGTTGCAATTTCTGCAAACAGATAATTTAGGCGGAAACGAAAGTTATGATATTAGACGTGTTGGTAGAAGAATTGCCAAAAAAACAATCAATCTTCAAAAAAGTGAACTGGATGATAATGGAAAATGGAAAGCCTATTCCATTGATTTATCTACACTTATAAATGCAGATCCTGGCGCAATTTATAGAGTAGAATTAAGCATTAAACAAGAATATTCCTTATACAAATGCGATGTAACTGAAACAGTTTCAGAAGAAAATTCGGACGATTATTACGAAGATGATTTTTATTATAACGACCAGAATTTAGCGGAAATGTCTGAAGATGAAGAGGAACGTGAAGAGCAGTATTGGGACAATTTAATTTACAGTTATAACAATAATTATTACAATTGGAGAGATAGAGAAAACCCGTGTAAAAAAGCCTATTTTGATAGTAGCGAAAATACAGTTTCAGCCAATATTTTAGCGTCAAATGTTGGTGTTATTGCGAAAAAAGGAGAAAATAATTCGTACTTTTTTATAGTCACAGATATTTTAACAACCAACCCAATTGGTGGCGCAAAAGTGACTTTGTACAATTATCAACAACAAGAAATTGCACAATTAGAAACGGACAATAGTGGTTTTACAGGACTTGATTCTGACGTAATTGCCAGTTTTGCTATTGTTTCAAACGGAAAAAATAAAACCTATTTAAAGTTAGATGATGGAAACGCCTTGTCCTTAAGCAACTTTAATATTTCTGGGAAACAGCTTCAAAAAGGGTTAAAAGGATTTTTATATGGAGAACGTGGCGTTTGGAGACCGGGAGATTCCATTTATTTAACCTTTGTGTTAAATGATAATGCAAATCCGCTTCCAAAGGAACATCCAGTAAAATTACAAGTTACGGATGCTCGTGGAAAATTAACGTTTAGTCAAGTAACTGCAACTAGTGTAAATGGTTTTTATACGTTTATTGTCCCAACTTCTGACACTGATCCAACAGGAAATTGGAATGCAACAGTTTCGGTGGGTGGTGCTAAATTTTACAAGCAATTAAAAGTTGAAACCGTAAAACCAAATAGGTTAAAAATTGCGATAGATTTTGATTCGGAAGTGTTATCAAGCAACAACCCTATAAACGGAGAATTAAATGTAAAATGGTTGCACGGCACACCAGCAAAAAATATAAAAGCGGAGGTAAATGCCAAGTTTACAAATAATACCAATGCGTTTAATGATAAATTTCCAGACTATATTTTTAACGATCCAATACGTGAATTTTCTTCGGAAGAAATAAAGGTTTTTGAAGGAAATTTAGATGAAAATGGAACAGCAACCATCAACAAAAAAATAAATTTAGAAAACAAAGCTCCGG
>JAGPIQ010000002.1:0-42238 GCA_018054895.1 Lutibacter sp.
CCTAAAGATTGCGTAGTTTTTGAAGATGGTGTTTTAGGCATGCAAGCTGCTAAAACTGCTGGAATGATGGTTATTGATGTAAACGATTATTATAAATTTGAATTTATAGTTTAACTTAATTTTTTTCTTTTTTTGATAAAACACTTTCAATAATTACTGTGGTAATAATTAAAGCACCACCAATTACTGTGGTTGAAACTGGTATTTCACCTAAAAATAGAATGGCAAATAGGATTCCATAAATAGGTTGAATACTACTCATAATGCTTATGGCACCAATATTAAAATTTTTCATACATACTACAAACATGGTATGTCCAATGGCTGTGGTTAATAAAGCAAGCGTAGCTAATCCATACCAATCGTTGGTTGATGGAGTTCCTTCAAACAAAAATAAAACGGGCCACAATAAAAAAGAAATAATTAACATTTGGTAAAACATAAGCATGGAACCGTGGTAACTTGCTATTTTTTGTTTCATTAAAATATTTCGGATAGAATAAAAAACGGCTGAAATAATTCCAGATAAAACACCTAAAGAAACATTATTTTTTATGGTGAATTCAGGAGTTAGAAAGTAAATACCAATTAATACTAAAAGCCCTAAAAACACATGGACTTTATTTAATTTGGATTTAAAAAACAAGGGTTCTAAAAAAACCGTAATTATTGGGTAGGTAAACATAGAAATCATACCAATAGCAACACCTGCTAATTTTAACGCGTAAAAATAGGTTACCCAATGCGCTCCCATAAACAAACTGCTTATTAGAATAGTTTTTAAATCATTTTTTGAAGCAATTTTTAAATCTATTTTTTTATACCAAATAAAAAGAGCTAAGCAAACAACGGTCAATACGCTTCGCCACCAAATTGTAACTGGTGGAGCAGTTGAAATAAATCGACCTAAAACACCTGATGTGCTTACAAACATCATAGCTAAATTTAGTTCAATAAGGTGTTTAACGTGTTGATTTTTCAATTGTTATATTTTTTGAAGGGTTTGTAATGCTGTTTTTACTGTTGAAATTTTAATAAAAGTTAACAGCAATCGTAAACCATTTTTGGTTTCTTTTTCTTTCATAACACAACTTGTGCCATTTTGTTGCACGTATTTTAAAACATTTGTAAAAGCAGCAGTTGAATAAAAATTGCTTTGTTGATCTGCAATAAAATAACAAAGCATTCTTTTATTTTTCAAAATTACGCGCTCCATTCCAAATTGTTTTGCCAACCATTTTATTCGAACGCTATCCAATAAATCTACTACGGAAGTTGGAAGTTCACCAAAACGGTCAACTAATTCACTTTCAAACTGTTCTAAATCTTTTTCAGTTTTTAACTCTCCTAATTTATTGTATAAACTTAAACGTTCGCTAATAACATTTACATAATCATCTGGAAATAAAATTTCAAAATCGGTATCAATTTGAATCTCTTTTACATATTCTTTCGGTTTGTCCGATTCGTCTTTATACAAATCTTTAAATTCGTTTTCTTTCAATTCTTCAATAGTTTCACTTAATATTTTCTGATAGGTATCAAAACCAATATCATTAATAAAACCACTTTGTTCACCACCTAATAAATCTCCCGCACCACGAATTTCTAAATCTTTCATGGCTATGTTTATTCCGCTTCCTAAATCGCTAAAAAGTTCAATAGCATTGATACGTTTTCGCGCATCATCCGTCATCATATGGTGTGGTGGTGTTATAAAATAACAGAATGCCTTTTTGTTGGAACGACCAACGCGACCACGCATTTGATGCAAATCCGACAACCCAAAATTATTGGCGTTATTTATAAAAATAGTGTTGGCATTTGGCACGTCCAAACCACTTTCAATAATAGTTGTTGCAACCAACACATCAAATTCATTATCGATAAATGAAAGCATTAGGTTTTCTAATTTTTTTCCATCCAATTGTCCGTGGCCAATTCCAATTTTTGCGTCAGGAATTAATCGTTGCAATAAACCAGCAACTTCCTTAATATTTTCAATTCTATTATGAATAAAAAACACTTGTCCACCACGTTGAATTTCATAGCGAATGGCATCACGAATTATTTCTTCATTAAATCGAATAACATTGCTTTCAATAGGAACTCGGTTTGGTGGCGGCGTACTAATAACCGATAAATCACGCGCTGCCATTAAACTGAACTGTAACGTTCGTGGAATTGGTGTTGCAGTTAATGTTAAAGTATCAATATTTTCTTTAATCGTTTTTAATTTGTCTTTAACGGCAACACCAAATTTTTGCTCTTCATCAACAATTAAAAGTCCTAAGTCTTTATATTTTATGCTAGCATTTGTTAATTGATGCGTTCCAATAACAATGTCCACAGAACCTTTTTCCAAACCTTCTAACACTGCTTTTCGTTGGTTGGCAGTTCTAAACCTGTTTAAATATTCAACAGTTACAGGGAAATCCTTTAAACGTTCACTAAAAGTTTTAAAATGTTGAAAAGCCAAAATAGTGGTTGGAACTAAAATTGCGACTTGTTTTCCGTTATCTACCGCTTTAAATGCCGCACGAACAGCGACTTCAGTTTTACCAAAACCTACATCACCACACACCAAACGGTCCATTGGCTGCTCGCTTTCCATGTCGTTTTTAACATCTTGTGTTGCGGTAGATTGATCGGGCGTGTCTTCATATAAAAAACTAGCTTCCAGTTCGTGTTGTAAATAACTGTCTGGATGGTATTGATAGCCTTTTTGCACTTTTCGTTTGGCATATAATTCAATTAAATTAAACGCAATATGTCGAATTCTTGTTTTAGTTTTTTGCTTTAATTTTTCCCAAGCACCCGATCCTAATTTGTATAATTTTGGAGGTGCACCGTCCTTACCGTTATATTTGGATATTTTATGAAGTGAGTGAATACTAATGTACAAAATATCTCTGTCTCCATAAATAAGTTTAATCGCTTCTTGTTTTTTGCCTTCAACTTCTATTTTTTGAAGTCCACCAAATTTTCCAATTCCGTGGTCAATGTGCGTCACATAATCGCTAATTTCAAGATTGGTTAATTCTTTTAAAGTGATGTTTTGCTTTTTGGCATAGCCATTTTTTAAACGAAACTTGTGATAACGTTCAAATATTTGATGATCCGTATAGCAAACTAATTTATTTTCAACATCAATAAAGCCTTGAAATAATGGAAAAACCAGCGTTTTATATTGAATTTTAGCATCAATATCTTCAAATATTTCATGAAAACGGTCTGCTTGTTTTTGTGAATCACAAAACAAATAATTTGCAAAACCGTTTTTCGAATTTTCATTGAAATCTTCAATTAACAATTCAAATTGTTTGTTAAATGATGGTTGAGGTTTGGTGTTGAATTGAATAGCTCCCTTTAAATCTTTATGTGAATTTACAACTTCAGCTACCGTAAAATTAACGAGTTGTTTTTTTAACAAGTTTCCATCACAAAAAAGCTCACTTGGTTTTCCGTGATTAATTTCTGTTGATAATTTTGTAAATGCTGCTTCAGATTTTGAAAAAAGATCATCTAATTTGTTAAAAACAAGGTTAGAATCTTTAACTATTACTGAAGTTTTTGATGAAATATATTCTAAAAAACTTTCTCGTTTTTCATTCAAGGCCTTATTTTCTACATTAGGCATAATGCTAATTTTATTCAATTTTTCTGTTGAAAGTTGCGTTTCAATGTCAAAAGTTCGAATACTATCTACTTCATCACCAAAAAATTCAATTCGGTAAGGCTCATCATGTGAAAATGAAAAAACATCAATAATTCCACCTCTTACTGAAAATTCGCCCGGTTCGCTTACAAAATCAACACGTTCAAAATGGTATTCAAACAATACTTCATTTACAAAATCCAGACTCAAATTGTCGTTTACAGCTATTTTTAAGGTATTTCTGTTTAATTCAGCTTTTGTAACAACTTGTTCAAAAAGTGCATCAGCATACGTTACTACTAAGGAAGGTTTTTTTTGAGAATTCAATCTATTTAAAACCTCCGAACGCAATAAAATATTGGCATTGTCTACTTCTTCAATTTGGTACGGTCTTCTATACGATCCCGGATAAAAAAGCACATCTTTATTATTGATAAGTTGTTCTAAATCATTTAAATAGTAGGCAGCTTCTTCTTTGTCGTTCACAATTAGAAGCAATGGTTTATTTAGTTGTTTAAAGCTTTCTGAAATAATAAAAGACAATGATGATCCAACCAAATTTGAAATTTGAAATTGGTGATTTTCTTTTTGAAGCTGTTCAACAACTTGTTTTTTAACAACAAATTGTTCGTAAACTTTAAGGATGTTTTGCTTACTCAAAATTTTGAAAATTTCGCCAAAGGTAGCATTTTAAAAAAAATAAGAGAAAATTCAGTAAAAATTATTAACTTTAGGTAACTACTAAAAAAAACAAAAGATGTCAATATCAGATTTATACCCAACAGGATTACATGAGCAAAATTTATCGCATTTTGCTGCATTGGTTAGAATTGCACTGCGTGATAATCAAATAGATTCGAAAGAAAAAATACTGTTAGAACGACTTTCGTTGCAATTGGATATTTCAAAGGCTGAATTTCAAGAAATAATGAAAAACCCAATGATGTATTCGTTTGTTTCTCCGGTAAGTTATGAAGAGCGTTTGGAGCATTTTTTCGATTTGTCTAAAATGTTATTTCTAGACAGAAATCCTACTATCGATAAAACGTCGTTATTAGATAGAATTGCTGTTGAACTTGGTTTCCCTATTGAAAATGCACGGCAAGTTGTAAAAGCAGCCACTAACTTTTTTTTAAAAGATCCAAATTTGGAAGAATTTAAGCAAACTATTAAAAAAGTGAACCCAATGCACCATTAATCACAAATTTTTTATCCTATTTATGTTGGTTTAACTATATTTGTTCATAAAAAAACATTAAATGGGGGTTTCAGATTTTAATTTAAGTGGAGAGCAAAAGCTAAATATTGCTCATTTTGCAAGTGTAGTAAGATTGGCATTGGCTGATAATGTTATAGCTGAAAGTGAAGAAATATTATTAAAAAGAATTGCTAAAAGATTTCACATATCAGACGAAAAATACCAAGAAATAATAAATTCTCCAGAGGATTATCCTATAAATACCCCGCATGGTTATGATGAACGAATTGAATATTTATATGATCTTGCCAAAATGGTATATGCTGATGGATCTGCTAATAAAGAAGAGGCAGCTGTATTACAAAAAATGTGTATAGGCCTTGGTTTTCCTATTGATAATATTGAAAAAGTGTCGGATGAAGCCATTCATTTAATTTTAAATAATAATGATTTGGAGGACTTTACGAAGTCTATAAAAAATGTCAACAAAATTCGATAAGAGATATTTCTAAATTTAGTTGTTAATTTTTTTAGAAATTCACATCCCTGATGCTTTTATCGAGGAAATTTATTCGTTTTATTTAGTACATTGCGTTATAATTTCTAAGAATGCAATCAAATTCACCTTTTAAAGTTTATAGTGCCTCTGCGGGCAGTGGTAAAACCTTTACCTTAGTTAAAGAATATTTAAAAATTCTTTTAGGAAGTAATAATCCATATAAGTTTCAACAAGTGTTGGCTGTTACCTTTACCAATAAGGCGGCAGGCGAGATGAAGGAACGCGTTATTGAAAATTTAGATGCTTTTTCGAAGGAAAAACCGTCTCCAATGTTGGAGGTTTTAATGAGCGAATTGAAGGTAACAGAAACAGTTCTTTTTGAACGATCAAAAATAATTCTACAAGCAATTCTTCAAAATTATTCAGCGTTTAGCATTGCTACTATTGATAGTTTTACGCATAAATTAATCAGGACTTTTGCCTACGATTTACAACTGCCATTTAATTTTGATGTTGAAATGGATGCAAGTTCTTTGTTGAATGAAGCGGTTGATGTTGTTATTTCAAAAATTGGAGTTCAAAAAGAATTGACAGACTTATTAATTAATTATTCCATTGCTAAAATAGATGATGACAAGGCTTGGGATATTTCAGAAGATTTAAAATCGTTTTCAAAAGTAATTTTAAACGAAAATAACACCAATCATTTAGAAGCACTCAAAAATGTTTCAATGGACGATTTTAATAGTTTAAAACAAACACTTCAAGCTGAAAATAAAAGTATTGAAAAACAATTTGTTGACCTTGGTAAAATAGGTCTTCAATTGATTAAAGATAATAGTATTGATCATGGTAATTTTTCATACGGAGATTTGCCAAAACACTTTATAAAGCTCACAAATTTCAGAAAACTAAAACCAGAAGATTTAAAATTTGAAGGTCGTTTAGATGCATCCATTTCTGCAAACAAAAATTTATACACAGCTAAAGTTTCTGTTGGAACAAAACAGCAAATTGATGCGATTGCGGATGAACTAATAGCCTTGTATTTAAGTTCAAAAAACGCATACGAAGTAAATTATGGAAAGTTTGTTTTAAACGGATTAATAATGAATGGCTTGATTCCGTTGGCAGTATTGAATTATATCAATGTTGCATTGCAAGACATTAAGCAAGAATCGAATGTTATGTTGAACGCGGAATTCAATAAAATAATTAGCGATACTATTAAAAATGAACCAGCACCTTTTATATATGAGCGCCTTGGTGAAAAATTCCGTTATTATTTTATAGATGAAATGCAAGATACTTCGCAATTACAATGGCAAAATTTAATTCCGCTTATCGGAAATGCCATCAGTTCGGAAGATGATTTAGGCGAAGTCGGAAAATTAATGTTGGTTGGTGATGCAAAACAATCTATTTATAGATGGAGAGGTGGAAAAGCGGAACAGTTTATTGATCTTTCTTCTTCTGAAAAGCTAGAAAATTCCAATCCTTTTTTTACTGAAAAAACAATAGCTAGTTTAGAAACAAATTATAGAAGTTTTACTGAAATTATAAATTTCAACAATTTGTTTTTCAGTCATATTTCAAAATTTTTGGCAAATGATAGTTTTCAAAAGTTATATTTTGAAGGAAATCAACAAAAGTTTAATTCAAATGTGGGAGGTTATGTGCAATTGTCCTTTGTTGAAAAAGAAGAAGGTTCAGAAGAAAATGATCTGTTGATCCCTAAAAAGGTGTTGAGTATTATTGAAAATTGTGATGCTTCTTTTGATAGAAATGATATTTGTGTGCTGGTTAGAACCAAAAAACATGGGGTTATTGTGGCTAATTATTTAACGGAAAATGGCATTGAAATTATTTCATCGGAAACTTTATTAGTTAGCAATAGCGAAAAAGTACAATTTGTAGTGGATTTATTGAATGTCATTCAAAACCCGACAAATAAAGAATTTAAAGTAAAAATATTGTATTTTTTATATGACTTTTTTCAGGTACAAGATGCTAAACATAATTTTCTAGAACAATTTTTAAATTTGCCTCAAGAGTTATTTTTTGAAGAATTGAAGCAATTTAATAGTTCATTTGAATTGCCTGAATTTATTCAAAGTGCTTTGTACGAAGGTGTGGAATATTGTTTTAGAAGTTTTCAATTGTTGGGAGCATCAGATTCTAATGTTCAATTCTTTTTAGATATTGTTTTTGAATATCAGCAAAAAAGAGAGGTTTCCATCCAAGGATTTTTAGATTTTTGGGATTCAAAAAAAGATAGTTTAAGTATTGTGGCTCCAGAAGCTAAAAATGCCGTTCGAATTATGACGATTCATAAATCGAAAGGTCTGGAGTTTCCTGTGGTTATTGTACCGTATGATTTAAATATTTATAACCAAATAGACCCAACAGTTTGGTATCCGTACGCAGATAATGGTAATTTTAAATCGATATTAATTGATTATAGTAAAAAGTTAAATTACATTAGTTCGGAAGGTGTTGCATTGTATAACCAACAGCAGGAGGAATTGGAATTGGATAATTTCAACCTATTATATGTTGCATTAACGCGCGCTTCGGAGCAGTCGTATATTGTTACAGAAAAGAAATTAGATACAAAAGGTGATGAAAATGTAGGGTTTACTTCTGGTTTGTTTATTCATTATTTAAAAGAAAATCAGTTGTGGAATTCTGATTTAAATGAATATTCCTTTGGAGATTCAAAAAGAGTATTTTTTGCTAAGAAAGAAGAAAAAGCAACTTTATTTCAGGAAGATTGTATTTCGAATTCATGGAAAAGTCATGCTATTTCTATAGTAACCAATTCATCGTTGCTTTGGGACACAGAGCAAGGGAAATCTATTGTTTATGGAAATTTAATTCATGAAATACTTTCAAAAATAAATACTAGTAATGATTTAGAGGAAGTTGTAAATCAATATGTATTTAAAGGAATTATTTCAAAAGAGCAGAAACCGTATGTAAGCGAGTTGTTAGAGAGCGTAGTGTACCATCCTTTATTGGTGGATTATTTTAAACAGAATAATCAAGTATTTTGTGAACGAGAAATAGTTGCAAACGACGGTTCTATAATGATTCCTGATAGATTAGTAGTTAACAATCAAAATGTAGCAATTTTAGATTATAAGACAGGGAAGCCGAATGCAAAATATCATCAACAAATAAATCAGTATGCTGCTGTTTTAACGGAATTAAAGTTTAAAGTTACTAAAAAATTATTGATTTATATTAATGATGAAATTGTTGTAGAAGTAGTTTAAATTTGGGTAACTTTATATCAAATTTCAAATTATGTACGGAAAAATTAAAGAACATTTACAAAAAGAACTTTTAGATATAGAGGAGTCAGGTTTATTTAAAACCGAACGGATAATTACTACAGCACAAGATGCTGTAATTAAAATTAGCACAGGTGAAGAGGTTGTTAATTTTTGCGCTAATAATTATTTAGGGTTGTCAAATCATCCAGAAGTTATTCAAGCAGCTAAGGAAACATTGGATTCACATGGTTTTGGAATGTCGTCAGTGCGTTTTATTTGTGGAACACAAGATATTCATAAAGAATTAGAAAGTACCATAGCTGAATTTTTCGAAACAGAAGATACTATATTATATGCTGCGGCTTTTGATGCTAATGGAGGTGTTTTTGAACCTTTATTATCCGAAGAAGATGCAATTATTTCAGATGCTTTAAATCATGCTTCTATTATTGATGGTGTTCGTTTATGTAAAGCAGCACGCTATCGATATGATAATAATGATATGGATTCGTTAGAAAATCAACTGATAGAAGCAACCAAAAACAATCATCGATTTAAAATAATTGTTACGGACGGTGTGTTTTCTATGGATGGAGTCGTTGCAAGCTTAGATAAAATTTGTGATTTAGCGGACAAATATGATGCCTTGGTAATGGTCGATGAATGCCACGCTGCTGGTTTTATTGGTAAAACTGGGCGAGGAACTATAGAATTGAAAAATGTAATGGGGCGTGTAGACATAATTACAGGTACTTTAGGAAAAGCATTAGGGGGTGCAATGGGTGGATATACCACAGGTCGAAAGGAAATAATTGATTTATTACGTCAAAAATCAAGACCTTACTTGTTTTCAAACTCATTAGCGCCAGCAATTGTTGGTGCATCGCTTAAAGTTTTTGAAATGCTTTCAAAAAACACAAGTTTGCGCGATAAATTAGAAGAAAACACCATTTATTTTAAAGAAAAAATGACAAAAGCTGGATTTGATATTGTAAAAGGAGATTCAGCTATTGTGCCAATTATGTTATACGATGCAAAATTAGCACAACAAATGGCACGTTTATTGATAACAGAGGGAATTTACGTTGTTGGTTTCTTTTTTCCGGTAGTACCAAAAGGGAAAGCAAGGATTCGGGTACAAGTATCTGCTGCACATTCCTTAAATAATATAGACAAAGCAGTAAAAGCTTTTATTAAAATAGGAAAAAAGTTAAATATTATATAGAAAATTAACGAAAATGCTTGATAATTAAGATTATTTTGTACTTTTGCGATTAATTTAGGCTTGAAAAAAAGCTTGCTAAAAGAAAGAATATTAATTAAATTTTTTAAAAATGAAACATGTAAAACTAGTCATTTTGACTTTATTATTAGTTGTTGGATTCAATAAAATGAATGCTCAAGATAACAATAATAATATTGCGATTGGTATAGGAATTAATGCTGTTGATTTTTATCCTACAAACGCTTCTGGTATGGTAACGCCTAATGGAAATTCAACAGGGTGGTATGATGAGTTTTTTAATGGATCAGATCATTATAATACTTTACCTGCAATTTCTAGAATAACGGTAAGCAAATATTTGGCTGATGGATTTTCAATTGAAGCAGCGGGTACTTTAAATAAAGTTACCAAAGTTGGAGATAAAAAAGTTTCAAGTATGGCTTATTATGGATTAGATGGTGCTGTAAAGTATGATTTAAATACTATAGTAGGAGAAACTGGAATTTTTGATCCTTATGTATTAGTTGGTGGAGGATATACTTGGTTAGGTTCTTCTTATGGAACTGGTACTTTCAATGGTGGAGTAGGATTTAATTTATGGTTTAACGATACTTTTGGAATAAATGTTGAGTCAAAATACAAACATTCTTTTGAAAGTTTAATCGTTCAACATTTTCAACACGGATTAGGTCTTATGATTAAATTTGGAGGAACAGACACTGATAAAGATGGAGTATTTGATAAGGATGATGCTTGTCCGGATGTTTTTGGATTAGCTGAATTTAAAGGATGTCCAGATAGTGATAATGATGGGGTTGTTGATTCGGAAGATGCATGTCCTAATGTTGCAGGAACTGTGGAGTTTAAGGGTTGTCCTGATACAGATGGAGATGGAATAGCAGACAAAGACGATGCATGTCCAACTGAAAAAGGAACAAAAGCAAACAATGGCTGCCCTGATACGGACGGTGATGGAATTGCAGATAAAGACGATGCATGTCCAACTGAAAAAGGAACAAAAGCAAACAATGGTTGCCCTGATACAGATGGTGATGGAATTATAGATAAAGAGGATGTTTGTCCAACTGAAGCAGGAACAAAAGCAAATAAAGGTTGTCCGGAAGTTTCAAAAGTAGAGTTGAATAAGTTAGATGAATTGTTTAAAACTGTTTATTTTGACACAGGGAAAGCATCATTTAAAAAAGAAACATTAGCTAAATTAGACGAGGCTTCTACTATCATTACAAAATATACTTCAGCTAAATTTTCAATTGAAGGGTATACTGATAGTATTGGTGGACCACAACTTAATTTAGAATTATCTGAAAGAAGAGCAAATGCTGTCAAAGACTATTTAATTAGTAAAGGTGTTTTAGCTAAAAATTTAAACGCTAAAGGTTTTGGTGAAGAAAATCCAATTGCAACAAATATGAATGCAGCAGGTAGATCTCAAAACCGAAGAGTAGTTATCAAACTAATAGAACAACAATAAATAAAAACAGATTTTAATTCAATAATTTAAATACACAAATATGAAACATTTAAAAATTGCCTTTTTGGGCTTATTAATGGTTTGTTTTACAAACACAAACGCACAAGATAAAAATAATCTTTGGGCAGTTGGTTTAGGAATAAACGCAGTAGATTTTTACCCTGCAAATGCTGGTGGTATGTTAACACCTCAAGGGAATTCAACAGTATGGTATGATGAATTTTTTAATGCAAACGATCATTACAACATTACACCTATTTTTTCAAGATTAACAGTTAGTAGATATATCAATAAAGGTTTTAGTGCAGAATTTTCTGGAAGCTTTAACAAAATTGAAAAAATTGGAGATACTAAAGTAAATGATTTATCTTATTTGTCATTAAGTCTTGCAGCTAAGTATGACTTAAATAACATCATCGGAGAAACATCATGGTTCGATCCTTATGCAGTTCTTGGTGGAAGTTATAACTGGATTGATAGTGATGGAAATCCTTCAGCAGATGGAGGTTTAGGAGCTAACGTTTGGTTAAGTAAAAAAGTTGCTTTAAACATTGAATCAAGATACAAACACGTATTTGCTGGTTTTCCTCAAACTCAACATTTTCAACACTCTCTTGGAGTTGTGTTTAAATTTGGATCTGCAGATACAGATAAAGACGGAATACCTGATAACGAAGATGCTTGTCCAGAAGTTTTTGGTGTAGCTGCATTTAATGGTTGTCCAGATAGCGATAACGACGGGGTTGCTGATTCAGAAGATGAGTGTCCTAATGTTGCTGGTTCTAAAGAATTAAAAGGTTGTCCTGATACAGACGGAGATGGTGTTGCTGATAAAGATGACGCTTGTCCAACTGAAAAAGGAACAAAAGCAAATAAAGGTTGTCCTGATACAGACGGAGACGGTGTAGTTGATAAAGATGATGCATGTCCAACTGTTGCTGGTGCAAAAGAAAATAAAGGTTGTCCTTGGCCAGATGCTGACGGAGATGGTGTAGCTGATAAAGATGATAAATGTCCTAATGAAGCTGGTACTGCTTCAAACAATGGTTGTCCTGAAATGTCTGCTGAATTAAAAGCATTACTTGAAGGTAAAACAGTTTATTTCAACGTAGCTCAATCTTCACTTAAAAAAGAAGGTAAAGCTAAATTAGATGCAATTGCTGAAATCATGAAAAAGCATACTGATATTAATTATACTATTTCAACTGGTTATACAGATAGTGATGGTGGTGAAGCTTACAATCAAAAATTATCTGAAGCTAGAGCAAATACTGTAAAAAAATATTTAGTTTCTAAAGGAATTCCTGCAAGTAATATTACTGCACAAGGTCAAGGTGAAGCGAATCCAGTTGCTCCTAACACTACTGCAAAAGGTAAAGCTGAAAACAGAAGAGTAGAGATTAAATTGGCAAAATAATCGTCAATTAAAATAATTAATTAAAAAGCCATTCATTTCGAATGGCTTTTTTATTTTTATACCTTCTAAAAAATTGTATGGATTCATTTATTTCAAAAGTAGTAGGGCACATTTTAACACAAGAAGGTACGTTTTCCAATAAAACAGTTGTATTACCTAGTCAGCGTGCTTGTGTGTTTTTGAAGCAAGAATTAATAAATCAAGTAAAAGCACCCTTTCAACTTCCAAAAATTGTAAGTATTGAGCAGTATATTCAAGAACTGGCAGATGTTAGTTTAATTGATAATACACAGTTGTTATTTGAGTTTTATAGTATTTATTTAAAAGAAATTCCAAATAAAAATTTAGATTCATTTGAAATATTTTCGCAGTGGGCAACTATTGCCTTGCACGATTTTAATGATTTAGATAGTTATTTGGTTGATACAACTGATTTTTTTTCCAATTTACGTGATATTAAACGACTCGAAGAATGGTTTAAAAATGAAAACCCAAGTCAATTAGCACTAAATTATTTTCAATTTTTTGAATATCTAAATATTTTGTATACTGCGTTATATGATAAATTAGTACAAAATAAAGTTGGATACCAAGGACTTGTTTATCGCGAAGCCACTAAAAATTTAGAATACTTCATTGAAAATAATTCAAAGGAGCACACGATATTTATTGGGTTTAATGCCTTGAATAAGGCCGAAGAAGAAATTTTTCAGGCATTGTTACATAGTGGTTTGGCTTCGGTGTATTGGGATGTGTCTGCGGATATATTAGATAAAAATAATGAAGCAGGACACTTTTTACGTTCCTATAAAGATAATTGGACATTCTACAATGAAAATCCATTTTCCTATTTTGAACTTGAAAACAATGAAAACCAACACATTGAAATAATTGGAGCTCCAAAAAATGTATCTCAAATTAAATATGCAGGAGAGTTATTATCAACCTTCAATACTTATAATGAAACAGCATTAATATTGGCGGATGAAAATCTGCTATCATTAACTTTAAGTTCACTTCCATCGTCAGTACAACATATTAATATTACTATGGGATACCCTTTAAAAGATATTCCTATTGCTAATTTATTTCAAAAGCTGTTTAAAGCGTATTTAAATCAACAAAAATTTGGAAAGGAACTAGATTCCGAATTTTACTTTAAGGACGTTCTAGGTGTTTTAAATGACCCTGTATTGAGTCAATTAAACCAACAAGTGCTTCAAAAAGTTGTAGAGCGTATTAAATTCGAGAATCGGATATTCTTATCGCTTGAAAACATTAAAGAAATGGTGCCTTTGGAAGCGGTTGATAGTTTAGCTATCGTTTTGAATCTTTTTAGGTTTTCAACAAATGTCAATCAAATAATTAAACAGTGTTCGGATTTAATTTTTGAGTTAAAAGAATTTTCTGAAGGAATTGAAAAAGAATATTTATACCGATTTTTCACTGTTTTTCAGCAGTTAGAGGCGTTAAATACGCAATATAATTACATTGATAATTTAAAAACGTTGAATTTATTTTTCCAACAATTAATTGGTAATGAAAAGTTGTCCTTTCAAGGAGAACCTTTAAAAGGGTTGCAATTAATGGGGATGTTGGAAACTCGTGCCTTGGATTTTGAAACTCTAATTATTACTTCAGTAAATGAAGGTAAATTACCTGGTGGAAAAAATGAAATATCGTTTGTTCCATACGATGTGAAAAAATATTTTGGCCTGCCTACGTATCAGGAAAAGGATGCTATTTTTTCGTACCACTTTCAGCGCTTATTGTATCGTGCAAAAAATGTGTTTTTACTGTATAATAGTGAGTCGGACGGATATGGTTCAGGTGAAAAAAGCCGGTTTTTAACTAAAATGGAGTTGACAAACCCTGCAATTATCAAAAAAATAATTAGTCCAAAAGTTCAAAAAACGACGAAAGTATTGAATGAAGTTGAAAAAACGCCAGAAGTTTTACAGCGTTTAAAAGAGCTTTTTTCTTATGGAATTTCTCCTTCAGCTGTGGCGAGTTATATTTACAATCCTATTAAATTTTATGAGCAAAAAGTATTGAAAATTTCAGAAGAATCTGAAGTTGAAGAGACGATTGCTGTAAATACGATGGGGACGGTTATTCACGGAGTTTTAGAAGATTTATATGATCCTTTTAAAGGGAAGTTCTTAAAAGCGGAGGATATAAAAGCGATGAATGCTAAAATTGAAGGTTTATTACTGAAAAATTTCAATGAACATTATGTAAAAGGAAATATTTTAACTGGGAAAAATAAACTGATTTTTGAAGTCTGTAGAAAACAGATAGAACGATTTTTAAAACAAGAATTGGACTTGTTGAAAAGCAATAAACAATTAAAAATTATTAATTTAGAAGCGAAAATTGCAGTTGAAATTGCTGTTCCAGGAATTGATTTCCCAATAAATATGCGCGGAATTGTGGATAGAATTGATCAGTTGGATGGTGTTGTACGAATTATTGATTACAAAACTGGAATGGTAAAGGATAGCGACTTAAAAGTGACAGATTTTAGCTTATTGAGCACTGAATATAAGTACACAAAAGCACTGCAAGTCCTTATGTATGCATATATGTTTCATCAAAATAATCCTGAAAATTCCGCAATAGAAGCTGGAATATTTTCTTTCAAAAATTTGAATGGAGGTTTGATTCAATTAAATTTTTCAGAAAAAAGGGGAGTTGCTGAAAATAGCATTCAACAAGAACATTTAGAATTATTAATGGATGAGTTACACTGTATTTTTACGGAAATAATGAACCCAGAAATACCATTTAAACAAAACGAAAATTTACCTTATTAACACATATGGAAGCAATTACAAATATTTTAATTAAAAGCACAAAACATAACAAGCCCATTTTAACGGATATTTATTTCAAAAATAATAAAATTAAAAAACCGCTGGTCATTTTTTGTCACGGTTATAAAGGCTATAAAGATTGGGGGGCTTGGAATTTAATGGTTTCCGAATTTGTGAATAGTAATTTGACTTTTGTAAAATTCAATTTTTCGCATAATGGTGGAACCGTTGAAAACCCTATTGATTTTCCGGATTTAGAAGCTTTTGGGCAAAATAATTTTGTGAAGGAATTGGATGATTTGGAAGATGTTATCAATTGGATGTCTTCAAATAAAGATTTTTCAGAAGAAATTGATACTGAAAATATTATATTAATTGGTCATTCACGAGGTGGCGGAATTGTTTCCTTAAAAGCCGCCGAAAACTCGAAAATTAAAAAAGTAATTACGTGGTCTGCGGTGTCCGATTTTGGAGCGCGTTTTCCAACTGGGGATATCTTAAAATATTGGGAGAAAGCTGGAATTTCGCACATAGAAAATGCCAGAACCAAACAACAAATGCCGCATTATTTTCAGTTTTATACAAATTTCAAAGAAAATGAAGCGCGTTTAACCATCAAAAATGCGGTGAGTACGTTGGAAATTCCACATTTAATTATTCACGGAGGAAAGGATGTTGTAGTACCACCTGTTGAAGCTGAAAATTTGCACGCTTGGAATCCAAAAAGTACCTTGGTAATGTTGGAAGATATGGAGCATCCTTTGGGTTGTACGCAACCTTGGTTAGGTGAAAATATGCCGGAACATTTGGAAATTGCAGTTCAAAAAACCATTGAATTTATTCTGTAAATGATTGGTAAAGTTGAAATAATAGACCTTTCTGAAATTTTTGAACTTACTAAATCCTGTGGAAAGGATTTGGTAGCAAAAGGTATTTTTCAATGGAATGAATTGTATCCTTCTTTAGAAGTTTTAAAAAAAGATATTGATTTAGGTCAAATTTGGAAATTAACCATTTATCAAAAAATTGTAGGAATCGTTGTGCTTACTACAATTGAAGATGTTGAATATAAAAATGTACAGTGGATTTCAAAAAACAGTCGCAATTTATACATTCATCGGTTGGCCGTTCATCCAAATTTTCAACAAAGAGGTTTTGCGCAACAATTAATGGATTTTGCAGAACATTTCGCCGTTGAAAATGGATATAAATCTGTGAGGCTGGATACTTTTAGTGGGAATTTAAGAAACAGGAAATTTTATGAGAATCGAAATTATCAAAAATTAGAAGCTATTTATTTTCCAAAACAAAGTGAACTGCCGTTTTACTGTTACGAATTAATATTGGGTGAAAAATAAATCAAACATATCATTTAAAACAATTAATAAGTTGGCGATTCCTGCAATTATTGCGGGTATTGCTGAACCGTTATTGTCTATTACGGATACTGCAATAGTTGGAAACATACCAATAAATCCTACAGAAGCATTGGCTGCAGTTGGCATTGCTGGTTCATTTATTTCGGCATTAGTCTGGATTTTAGCACAAACTCGTTCGGCAATTTCTGCTATTGTAAGTAAGTATTTAGGAAGTAAAAAATTAGATGAAATAGCGTCCTTACCAGCTCAAATTATAACTATAAATTTATTTTTGAGTACTGTTATTTATCTAATTTCGTTGGTTTTTGCCAATGAAATATTTCAATTGTACAATGCAGATGGGTTGATTTTGACCTATTCGGTTGAATATTTTAAAATCCGCGCCATTGGTTTTCCGTTAACCTTGTTTGTTTTTTCAGTATTTGGAGTTTTTGCAGGTCTTCAGAATACATTTTGGCCAATGGTAATTAGTATTGTTGGTGCTGTTTTGAACGTTGGTTTAGATTTTATGTTGGTATTTGGTATTGAGGGTGTTTTAGAACCAATGCATATTAAAGGCGCTGCGTGGGCAAGTGTTATTGCTCAGGGTGTTATGGCGATAATGGCGCTGGTGTTATTACTGAAAAAAACACCTTTCAAACTAAAATTGGATTTTACATTCAATAAAGAAATTAGTAATTTATTAAAAATTAGTTTGAATTTGGCCATTCGAGCCATTGCTTTAAATGTTGCCTTGTATTTGGCAAATTCCTACGCTACGAAATATGGTAATAACTACATTGCTGCTCAAACCATTGCGTTTCAAATATGGTTGTTTTTTGCATTTTTTATTGATGGGTATGCTAGTGTTGGGAGTATAGTTTCTGGGAAATTATTAGGCGAAAAAAATTATAAAGAACTCTGGTTTTTAGCTTTAAAATTGACAAAATATGCCTGTGTAATTGCAGTTATTTTAACTGTTGTGTGCGGTTTGTTTTATACGGAGATTGGTCAGTTATTTTCAAAAGACGCGTTAGTGTTGCAATCGTTCTACGGTATTTTTTGGATTGTTTTAATAATGCAGCCCATAAATGCTATTGCTTTTGTTTTTGATGGTATTTTTAAAGGATTGGCGGAAGCAGTAACCCTTCGAAATTTATTGATTTTCGCTACTTTTTTAGGTTTTTTACCTGTGTTGCTTATTGGAGATTACTTCAACTTAAAATTATATGCTATTTGGATCGCTTTTACTGTTTGGATGTTAATTAGGGCTGGAGTTTTAGTTGTGAAATTTAGACGTACATATTTAGTTAAAAACCCGTAACTTTGACGCCATGAGCAACGGAAGTTTATACACACATATTCAAGGCGCAATTGCAACGATTGAGTTTTTTCATCCTGCAAGTAATTCTATGCCCAGTGAACTATTACAACGATTGGCAACTGCATTTACTGATTTAAGTAACAATGACGCTGTTCGTGTAATTATTTTGAAAAGTGAGAAGGACGGCGCGTTTTGTGCTGGTGCTTCTTTTGATGAATTGGTTTCAATTTCAACTGTTGAAGAAGGAAAACTATTTTTTCAAGGTTTTGCAAATGTTATAAACGCTATGCGAACCTGTTCAAAAATAATTATAGGTCGCATTCAAGGAAAAACTGTTGGTGGTGGTGTTGGTTTAGCTGCGGCTTGTGATTATTGTATGGCTACTGAAAGCGCTTCTATCAAACTTTCTGAATTAACTATTGGTATTGGTCCGTTTGTAATTGAACCTGCGGTAACGCGCAAAATAGGACTTGCTGCTGTAAGTGAATTAACATTGGATGCTACCAGTTGGCAAACTGCCTATTGGGCAAAAGAAAAAGGTTTGTATGCTAAGGTTTTTGAAACTATAGATGAATTAGATAAGGAAATTGCTATTTTCTCAGAAAAGTTAGCAAGTTATACTCCAAATTCTTTAGCAGAAATGAAAAAAGTATTTTGGAAAGGCACTGAAAACTGGGGTACATTATTAGTTGAAAGAGCGGAGATTAGCGGTACATTGGTGTTGTCTGATGCTACTAAAAAAGCACTTCAAAAATTTAAAAAATAACAGATGATTGCCAATCTTATTTTAGTATTACAGCAAGTTGATATTGCAGAAAAGTTGAAAAACGCTCCAGATAAAGGTTACGAAATTGGGATAATGATCGGTACTTATTTGCCTTTTGTATTATTAGTTGGTTTGGCGTATTTAGTGTATTACAAAGCGAAAAACAGAAAAGATTTAGAAGATTAACATATTATGAGTAAAATTAGAATAACAAAACAATTTGATTTTGAAACTGGACATGCATTGTATGGATACGATGGTAAATGTAAAAATGTACATGGGCATAGTTACAAACTTTCAGTTACCGTAATTGGTACTCCAATTAGTGATTCCTCAAATGTAAAATTTGGAATGGTGATCGATTTTGGAGATCTTAAAAAAATTGTATTGTCGGAAATTGTAAATAAATTTGACCACGCCACTGTTTTTAATAAAAACACACCACATGTGGAACTAGCGGCCGAACTTGAAAAAAGAGATCATAGTGTTATTTTAGTGGATTATCAGCCAACCAGTGAAATGATGTTGATTGATTTCGCTCAAAAAATTAAAAATAGATTACCCGAAAACATTCAGTTACATTCGCTAAAATTAAGGGAAACAGGAACTTCACATGCAGAATGGTTTGCGAGTGATCAAACTATATAGGTTCATATATAAAGTTTAATGGTTGAAAGGTTTTAATGATACTTAATTGAATATAGACCTTTCAACTTAAATTTATTTCCCGTTAAAAGCATTCATAGTATTGTTTAAGCCTGCTGTACCGAAAGATTTAATTATTTCGCAGCCTTTTTCAATACGTTCAGGTAATAATTTGTTTTCTTCAGAATCCCAGTCGCCTAATACGTAATCTGCCTGTCTTCCTGTGGAAAAATTGGCACTTACACCAAATCTAAAGCGCGCATATTGTTGGGTGTTTAAAACAGCGTTGATGTCTTTTAAGCCGTTATGTCCACCATCGCTACCTTTTGCTTTAATTCTGATGGCTCCAAAAGTCAAATTTAAATCATCGCAAATAACCAATAAATTTTCGACAGGGACTTTTTCTTTAGTCATCCAATAATTAACAGCTTTTCCGCTTAAATTCATGTAGGTTGAAGGTTTTAACAGAATAAAAGTTCTTCCTTTAAATCGAAATTTAGCAATGGATCCTAATTTTTCAGTTTCAAAGGAAACGTCTTCTTTAGCAGCCATAGCATCTACTATTTTAAAGCCGATATTATGTCTGGTATGTTCATATTTTTCACCAATGTTTCCTAATCCGGCAATTAAATAAGTTTTCATAGTATTAAATTCTAAAGGTTGTTTTTTAGGTTTAAATAGTTTTCTAAAAAAATAAAATAATTTCATTTGGCAAAAGTACTACTATATATTAAATAAAAAAGCGCTGCAAGGTGCAGCGCTTTTTAAATTGTAATAACTGGAAATTAGAATTATTCCGCAGAAGCTTCAGTCGAATCTGCAGCTCCTTCTTCAGTTCCTTCTTCTTCCTCTTCTTCCTCTTCTTCCTCGCCTGCAGCAACATTACGAGATGTTCTTACTTGTGCAATAACAGAGTTGTCTGGGTGAAGAATAGTAAAATTGTCATTTTTCAATGCAGTAACATATAATTTATGTCCAATTTTTAATTTGGAAATGTCAGCATTGATAAAATCAGGTAAATCAGCCGGTAAAGCTCTTACGCTTAATTTACGCATAGGGAAACGTAAAGCACCCCCGTTTAATACCCCTGGAGAAGTTCCTACTAATTTCACAGGAATATTCATTGTAACTAATTTGTCATCAAACAGTTGAAAAAAGTCAACGTGTAAGATACCATCACTTACTGGGTGAAATTGAATATCTTGTAATATTGCATTATACGTTTTACCGTCTAATTCAATCGTTGCAGTATATACATTTGGAGTGTACACTAATTGTTTAAATGCTACTTCGTCAGCTGAAAAGTGTATAGGTGATTCCCCTCCGTATAATACGCAAGGAACCTTTCCAGCATTACGTAAGGCTTTAGTAGCTACTTTGCCCACGCTTTCTCTTTGAGATCCGTTGATTGTAATTGATTGCATTTTATTTATATTTATTATTAATTTACATTAAAAATTGCCCGCTTATTGATCTGTTATCCTGTACTTTATGCATAACATCTGCGAACAAAGGGGCGCAAGATACAACTTTTATTTTAGAAGATGCTCTTTTTAAAGGAATTGTATCAGATACTATTAATTCTAGTAATTTTGAGTTTTCTATTTTTTCATAAGCATCACCAGAAAGAATAGGGTGTGTGCAAATTGCACGTACACTTAAAGCGCCTTTTTCTATCATTAAATCGGCAGCTTTTGTTAGTGTTCCTCCTGTATCAATCATGTCATCAACTAATATTACATTTTTCCCTTGTACGTCGCCAATTAGTTCCATAGTGTCTATTACATTCGCTTTTAAACGTTGTTTGTAACAAATTACCACGTCACTTTCTAAAAATTTAGAATAGGCATAAGCACGTTTTGAACCTCCCATATCGGGTGATGCAATGGTTAAATTTTCTAAATTCAAACTACGGACGTAAGGTAAAAATATAGTAGAAGCATATAAATGATCTACTGGTTTTTCAAAGAAACCTTGAATTTGATCCGCATGTAAATCCATTGTCATAATTCTGGTTGCTCCGGCAGCTTGTAATAAATTTGCGACTAATTTTGCACCAATAGCTACACGAGGTTGATCTTTTCTATCTTGCCTCGCCCAACCAAAATAAGGAATTACAGCCGTAATGTGGCGTGCAGAAGCGCGTTTTGCAGCATCCAAAATCAACAGCATTTCCATTAAATTATCTGAATTTGGGAATGTAGAGCCAACAATGAAAATACGTCGTCCTCTAACAGAATCAACCAATGCAGGCTGAAATTCGCCATCACTAAATTTTGAAATTATGACATTTCCTAATTGAATTCCGTAGTGTTTTGCTATTTCTTCGGCTAATTCTTTACTTTGACTACAAGCAAATATTTTAGGTTCTAATTGAGAGCTCATCTTTATTTTTTTAGGTGTGTTGTTGTTTGTGAGTGCAAATTTAATATTATTTGTATACTATTTGATGAAGTTGTTTAAAAATTTGTGGTTTAGATGAAAAAAAATTATAAATTTGCACACCGATTAAAAAATGCCTCGGTGGCGGAATTGGTAGACGCGCTGGATTCAAAATCCAGTTCTCTAGGGAGTGCGGGTTCGATTCCCGCCCGGGGTACTTGAAAAACTGATAATCCTTTGATTATCAGTTTTTTGTTTAAATAATAATTATTTAACAGCAATAGTTATAAATTCATAACCAAATTAAAGTACCATTATTGCTCCAATTTTATCCTTTTTTAACGTTTAATGTAGTTTTTAAAATTCGTTTTTAATGAATAAGAACAACCATGTTATTAATACGTTGATTTATTGAGATTTGAAATTGTTCGCTATATAATGCTAATTTTTGTATTTAAAAGGAGTCTTTATAATACCTAGAGGTTTATAATTAGAATTTTCGTTGAGATATAAGGTTGTAAATTAAAAATATGAAATTATCTAAGTGGTTGCAATTTATTAAGCCTAATCTCAATTTCTATCAGGATGGTTTTTTTGAATTTCCTTATCTGGCCAATACGCCAGAAATAATGATTGAGGCTACCATAAAAAGTATTGGAAGCAAGCATAATAAAAAGGAGCAACTTGTTCACAGAAATAATCCTTTTATAAAAGGGAATTTTCGCTATCGAAAAATTGAAGAAGGCTGTTGGCTTACTATTACCAATATCGAATTTAAACAAAATGCAATAATAAAAACAGTTTATGATCCGGATATCCCTAGTGACCACTATACGTTAACTTTTGCACGATATGAAAGCCAAGTTAAACTTCAAAATAAGTTTATAGATAATATCCCATTTCAGAATAAATTTTGGGGTTTCAGAAAACCAGGCACAGATACTGGCGCTTATTTTTATAAAGGATCGAAATGCACCTTTTATATTTATAATTTTTATCCCGATTGGATAAAAAACAATATCCCTTTTGATAAATTAGATAAAAATATACCTTTCAAAAAGTTTTTAGATTCAGACAAAGGGTTTATAGCCTACCAAGATATTGTTCCAAATGCTGAAAAACTGTCTTATGAAATAGAAGAAACCATTAAAACTTTTAATGAGAATGTTTTTAGTGAAACATTATTAAAATTTCAAACATTGAGTTTGGTATCCTCTTTTTTTAAGAATGCTTTTGCGGATTTAAGAAAAGAAGATTACCGAGTAAAGGATTCGATAGATTATAATAAAATGGCTAAATGTGAACAGTTAATTACAACTGATTTGTCGATGCCTTTTATGGGTATTGAAACTCTTGCGCAAAAGATAAACCTATCTCCTTCAAAATTAAAAATGGATTTTAAATTGGTTTATGGCTCCTCTATACTTCAATATAATATCGATAAAAAAATGCAATTAGCAATGCAATTAATGCTAAACACCGATATACAAATTAAGAAAATTGCTACGGAAGTAGGCTATGAGAGTCCTAGTAAATTCAGTGCCGCTTTTAAGAAAAAATTCAAAAAACTTCCTTCAGAAGTGCGTCCAGATCCTACTGAAAATTAAAAGAGTAGTTTGTATTACTTCTAAAAAAAACTATTTATTATGTCCGAATGGGCTATCGATTTGTCCGAATGGGCTACTAGAATAATTTTGTTTACACTAATATTGTGCTTTTATTAGAGATGTAAATTAAATTTAAATATCGTCCCCACGACACGAATTTTTTTATTAAACTGTTAAATCGAACTACTGTATTTGACTAAATTATTTTGTTGGGAATTAACCGAAAAGCCAACTGAATTTTGAAGTAGGTAAAATAAAACTTTATAAATTTGAAAAAAAACTACTTAATTTTATTATTGCTTTGTGTTATGCAATTAAGTCTTTATGGGCAAAACACGATAGTAATTCATCCAGACAATAGAGTTGCCTCTATTCAATTAAGCGCAGCAGATTATGATAGTTTCATAAACGATACATATTCCTTAGATAAGGTTACAAAATCGTTATATGGAACTTTTAAGGACGACTTTGATTTTATTGTTTTAGTATTAAATGAAGCAGTAATACCCACAACCTTAAACACAGCAGGTACAAATACTGCTGTCTCAAATGCAACTACAAATATTGGTCGCGGTGCTTTTAATAACGGGAGTTATTATGGTTCGACAACAGGTAAACTTAAATCTGTATTAAGATTAAATCGAATTGATTTTATTACTAATGGTCCTTTCTTACATGAATTATCGCATACTTGGGGACAGTTTTTACTGCCGACAAAAGATTTTTCAAATTTTGGAACTGATGCTACTTCAGTAAGTACAGGTTCTCATTGGGGTGTAACTGGTGGAAGTACAAAAGGACAATTAGGTGGGTTTTTGCAATCATCTTTAGTTGAATTAGGTAATAACACCTATACTGTTGGTTCTTTTGGGGGGTATGCCAATGGAGGTAATGGTATTCCATATAATGAAATGGAACTTTACTTAATGGGTATGATACCATTATCAAGTGTTAGTAATTTTGATTATTTCACGGACTTATCTTCATTTATTAGTAATGGCGAATCAGTTAATAGAACCTATACATTTGTAGCGGCTACTAGAACAACTGTTACACCTGCATTAATAGCAAGTACTTATGGAGTTAGAAGTCCAGATAGTAATACTTCACAAAAAAACTTTAAAGCTTTAACTGTTATAGTTACACAAAGTCCAGTAACAACAGCACAATGGGACACGGTAAATCAACAAGCTGCAAACTTTAGTTTAGCAGGATCTGATGGTCAAGCTGCCTATAACTTTTGGGAAGCAACAAATGGAATTGGAACATTTGAAACTGCCAATATCCAAAATAGTACGCTAAGTATAGTTGAAGACCAATTAGGAGAAATTAGTATTTATCCAAACCCTACGGCTGATTATGTTAACATAAAAACAGCTGAAAAAATTAAAACTATTGAACTTTATTCTCTATTAGGTCAGAAAATAAAAATATCTGCTGAAAGTAATAGGGTAAATTTAAGTTCGGTGCCTAGTGGTGTTTATAATTTACGCCTTACAACTGAAAACAATCAAATACAAACATTTAAAATAGTGAAAAAATAAACTAAAGCAAGGTTATTGATAATCGTTTTAATGCTTAATTAACTAATTATTAAGTTTATAGTTATTTTCAGTTTGAATAAAAAAACCTTTGAGAAAGTTCTAATCTTCTCAAAGGTTTTTTTATTCAATAGCATCTACCCAATAGTCCTATTTTACATTTTTGAACTAAACTGCTATTTTAACTATTGAGATTTACTCAGAAATTTCATTCGATAAATTCTCCAAAAACAGCGTTAGGCTTTCCGAGGACGATAAATTTAATTTTTTCCGAATTCTGTAGCGTGCCGTTTCAACACCTCTGTTAGAAATATTTAATATATGTGAAACTTCCTTATTGGTTAAATTCATTTTAATTAAAGCACACAACCTTAAATCGCGGTGCGAGAAAGAGGCATCAATTTGTTTTAATTCCATAAAAAAGTTGCTATGGACTCTTTCAAAATTCACATCAAAAATTTCTAAATATTTATCACCAATGCTATTTTGGTTCAGCTTTTTAAATATTTGAACAATTTTATTTTTGGACTCGTTGTTTTTAACAGTTTCTTTAAGTTGTTTTAAATCATTTGTTAGTTCTAAAAAGGCTTCTTTTCTTTTGCTTAGTAGTAAGGTGTAATTGGCTAATTCTTTGCTTTTATCAATTAAATCCATTTCTAAATGAGTGTTATCCTCTTTTATTTTATTTTTTTCAATGGATAATTTAAGCTGTTCTAATTCAAGTCTAATTAGTTTTTGATCTTTTAAAGTTTCTAATTTTGTTTTTCTTTTTTCGCCTTCTATTTTTTTTAGAATTAATTTATACACTAAAAAAGTAATGATAAAAAGGATAAAAATATAAATAACGTATGCAAAAGTTGTTTGATACCAAGCCGGAAGTATTGTAAAAGCATAGGATATTTCTTTTCCTTCAATACCTGTATTACTTCTACTTTTTACTTTAAAAAGATATTTTCCATGACCTAATTTTGTATATTCCTTAAATGGATTCGAGGACCATGTAGACCAGTTTTCATCCAATCCTTCCAAAAAATAACTATATTGAACGTTAGAATAGGGTGCTATTTTAGGTGCACTAAATTCAAATCTTAAAATATCAGAATCATCAGGTATTTTTATATTTTTACTAGAATTAATGGGTGCGAAATTTTTAACAGCACCTTGCGTGTAAGTTATATTGCTTAAAGTTGTAAAAGCGTTTGTGGCAGTTCGCTTATTAATATCATATAAAAATAGACCGTCTTTTGTTCCAAAAAAAGCATAGTTGTTAAATGGTAAAACACACTCCATTCCCTCATTAAAGATTCCTTTAAGGTTTAAAAAGGGTGATTTTTGAAGTTGTTTTCCGGTATTCAAAAAATAGCCAGCTTCATCATCTTGTACAAACCATGTTTTATCTTTTGTATATAATAATTTACGGGTGTTTTTTGTAGGATCTAAAATGTTATTTAAAATAGGATCTGGAATAAATGTTTTTGTTTTTTTATTAAACGTGTAAATACCATTGTTTGTGGTAAAAACAATGCGACCATTATAGTTTACCGCATTAATATTAAACGGCGATTTAAAGCCATTATTTGTGGTGAATTGCTCGGCAGATTCTATGCGTGTGTAATCGGAATTAATAACCAATCTATAAACTCCTTTGTATCCGTGACATACCCAATATGTATTTGGTTCATCAGAAGGAAGAATATCTCTGGTTGATTCATCAAACCCTGTAATTTGATGTTTTAAAACCCAATTAGATTGCTCTTTTTTTAATAAAAACAACCCGTTGTAACTGGATGCCAAAAATTGATCTTTTTCACCTTTTATAGGCGTTATTTTCCAAAAACCAGGTTTGTTATCTATTTGTTTTAAAACAGTATTTTTCAGAACAAACAGCCCATCATTATGTCCAATTATAATTTCATTGCCAACTTTTGATAAGGACCAAGCTTGCCCCGGTAAATCTTCTATTTTGTTGATTCTAAAATTTAATTCATCAAATTCATTGAGGTAAAAAACACCTTCATTGGTGGCTAAATAAATGGTTTCTTTATCTACTAATATGTCGTAAACAGAAGCATTGTCAAAAATATTAGCGTATTGCGAGTTAAAGTCTAAACACGAAATACCATTATTTTGAAGTACCCAAATATTGTTTGACTTTAATTTATAGAAATTTAAGATAGCATTATTTTTACTCTTTGGAAACGTAATGTTGTTTTTAGAAACGTTTCCATTTTTTTTGAATTCAATTATTTTAGAGCTTAAAGTACCTAAAAGCAGGATGGAATCATTTTTTTGAATCCCACAATTTATGGGGTCAATACGCCCTTTTTCAAATAACTCCGTTTTTTTTGTGATTGTTTTTGAAGTTAAGTGAGCTAAAAAAATAGCACCTTTTTCGGTAATTAAATATACCTCCTTATTGTTTAAAGGAAACGTTGTTGCTAAAGCGTTATTTTGAATAGTTTCAGCATTATACAATAAGGTAAGTTTATCACCTTCTTTATTTAAGGTGTAAATTCCATTTTCAGAATCTTGAACAATTAAATTCCCATGTACTATTTCAGAGAATATAAAAGATTGTTTCGCTTTGATATGAGTTACAGATGAGCCCATAATAACAATCAACTCTTTAAAAGTTCGATAAATTATTTTGTCATTAAAACAATGTATATCCCATGTGTTTTCGAAATTTGTATTGTTTAAATGAAGCTCATCGATTAAAGATTTGTAAGAATAATTTCCAAATTTGTCTTTTATTAAATTTCCTATTTCATTGTAGCCTCCAACCCAAATTAACCCGTTTTTGTCCATTAATAAACTTCTAACAGAAGATTTGTTGGGCAATGGAATGCTTTTCCAATATTCTCCATCATATATCAATATTCCAGCATTGTTTCCAAAAATTAATAAACCATCAGTATCTTCAACCATAGTCCAAAATTGAGAATCGGATTTAAAATCATTTCTTCCAAAACTAATAGCTTCGGTTACAGATGCCTTTACTCTTTTTAAAAAAGCAGCATCAACTTGACCATAAAATGTAAACGAAAAGAGGAATAAGAAAACAAAAGAATATTTACGGGTCATAAATGAAACATTTTATTAAAAAGACGTAATCAAATGTAATAAAAAAAACAATTTAAGCATCTATTTATTAGGTAATAAACTAAAAAAATGTAGGATTGACGTAAGTGTAAGATTTACAAGGTGTAATTAAAGCGTACACCATAAATATGAAGTTGTTTTTTTAAAATATAGATTTACAGTATTCGATTATTAACCAAAATAAAACGTATTAATTATTATGAAATTTAAATTACAAACTGAAAAATTAAGATTGATTTTCTTTCTTTTTTTATGCTTTGGTTTTATGGTAGTTTCAGCACAAAACAAAAAAGTTGTGTCTGGTACTATTATATCTTCTGAAGACAATTTGGCGTTGCCAGGTGCCTCCATAGTTGAAAAAGGCACAAAAAATGGAACTTCAACGGACTTTGATGGAAAATTTTCATTTGAAGTATCGGAAACTGCTAAAACAGTAGTAGTCTCATTTATGGGATTTGTAACACAAGAAATTGCAATTACAAATGATCCTATAAAAATTACTTTACAAATGAGTAGTGCTACTTTAGATGAGGTTGTGGTAGTTGGTTATGGTACTCAAAAAAAGAGTGTAGTAACAGGAGCTATTTCCGCAGTAAAGGCGAAAGATATTGAAAATTTACCAAGCGGACGTGTGGAACAAGCATTACAAGGAAAAGTTTCGGGGTTAACTATTGCTGCAAATGCTGGTCAACCTGGTTCTGCTTCAACAATTAGAGTGCGTGGTATTACTACGTTTACAGAAGCTGGAAACGATCCTCTTTGGGTAATTGATGGTGTTATTGTAGATAATGGAGGCGTTGGATTTGTAAATCAATCGGATATTGAGTCGGTTGAGGTACTTAAAGATGCTGCTTCATTAGCAATATATGGAGCGAGAGCTGCAGGTGGGGTTATTTTAATAACCACTAAAAAAGGAAAATCAGGAAAATTAAATGTGGGTTATAGCGGTTATACAGGTATTTCTAAAGCTGCAAGAACATTAAATTTATTAAACGCTACTGAATATGCTACGTTAATGAATGAGCAGTCTGTAAATGGTGGTGGAAATATTATTTATGCAGACCCAAGTTCTTACGGAAAAGGAACTGACTGGCAAGATGCTATTTTTGCAGACAATGCACAACGTACTTCACATGAAATTAGTTTAAGTGGTGGAAATGATGTTTCTAATTTTTATGCTTCATTTGGTCTTCAAACGCAAGATGGTATTGTGACTCCAGAAATTTCAAGTTTAACTAAAAAAAGTATGCGTTTAAATTCAACGCATAAAATATCGAAATTATTTACTGCAGGGCAAACGTTAGGATATTCACACCAAAAAACGTTAAACATTGGAAATACAAATGCGGAACAAGGTGGCCCTTTAAGCTCAGCATTGCATTTAGACCCAATTACGCCGTTAGTTGAAACAGATCCAACAAAAATAAACGGAATTCCTTACATAGGAAATGACGTTATGAAAGATGAAAACGGAAATCCTTATGGAATTTCATCAGTTGTACAAAACAATATGACCAACCCATTAGCGTATGTGAAAACGAGGTTAGGAAATTACAATTGGTCTGATGATTTAGTTGGAAATGCATATTTAGAATTAGCACCAATGGAAGGGTTGAAAATTAGAACAACCGTAGGGGCAAAATTAAGTTACTGGGGCTTTGAAGGTTTTACACCAATGTATTATTTAAATGGTGATAATATTAATGATGAAAACAGTATTAGCAGAACAATGAACAAAAGTTTTGGTTGGAATAATGAAAATATAATTTCATATACTAAGCAAATTAATGATCATAATTTTACAGTATTATTGGGGCAAGGAGTGTATATTGATAATGACGCTTACGGAACAAGCACAACGTATAGAGGACTTCCAACAAGTGATTATAAGTTGGCTTCGTTTACCTATGATATTGCAGAAGAAAATAAGTTCGGTACTTCTTATACAAATACACTTCATAAGTTAACTTCCTTATTTTCAAGAGTGAATTACGATTATAAAGAAAAATATTTAGTTACTGGAGTTATTAGACGTGATGGTTCTTCACGATTTGGAGCGAACAATAAATATGGTGTTTTCCCTTCTTTTTCAGCAGGATGGGTGGCTTCAAAAGAAGATTTTTGGAATGATAAAATAGTAAATACTCTTAAAGTTAGAGGAGGTTATGGGGTAACTGGGAATGATGCAATTGGCGATTTTGGATACTTGGCATTGGTAAAAGGTGGAAATAATTATCCATTAGGAACAGATGGTTCAGTGCAAATAGGAACGAGCCCAATAGCTCCTTCAAACCCAGATTTAAGATGGGAGGAAACTACACAAACAAATATTGGTATAGATGCTAAATTATTTCATGCATTGGATGTAACTGTAGAGTTCTACAAGAAAAAAACGACTGGAATCTTGCAGGATGTTGAAATACCTGGTTTTGTTGGAGCGGCAAGTTTACCAAAAGGAAATATTGCGGATATGGAAAACCGAGGAATTGAACTAGAATTAGGTTTTAATAAGCAATTTGGAGAAGTGAACTTTAGAACTAGCGGAAACGTTTCTTATTTAGAAAATGAAGTAACGTTTTTAGGACAAGGAAAAACATTTATTTCTGGAGGTGTAGGTTTTCAATCAATGGGAACATTAACTAGAACAGAAGTAGGGATGGCGAGAAATACTTTTTACGGAATTAAAACTGCTGGAATTTTCCAAAATCAATCAGAAATAGATGCGCACGTAAACAGTGCAGGAACTATTATTCAGCCAAATGCAAAACCTGGTGATTTCCGTTGGGTAGATACCGATGATAATGGTAAAATTGAAGATACTGATAAACAGTATTTAGGAAGTCCAATTCCAAAATTTACCTTTGGTTTTAATTTCAACTTCGACTATAAAAGTTTTGATTTAAATATGTCATTCCAAGGAGCTGCTGGAAATAAAATTTTCCAAGGTTTAAGAAGAATTGATTTAGGTGCTGCACCAAACTATCAAACAAAAGCATTAGATCGTTGGGTTGGAGAAGGCACTTCAAATTCATATCCAAGGTTAACTACTGCTGATACAAACTTAAATTTTGGTCGTTTTTCAGATTTTTATTTAGAAGATGGAGATTATTTAAGGTTGAAAGTAATTCAATTAGGGTATTCATTACCTGTATCTGCAATCAGCAAAATAGGAGCTCAGAAATTGCGATTATTTATAACTGCCGAAAATTTACTAACATTTACTAATTATACAGGATACGATCCTGAAATTGGAGGAAGTACTTTTGGAATCGATAGAGGGTATTATCCTCAAGCGAAGTCCTTTATGTTTGGAGCTAATATTCAATTTTAATCTAAAAACATTATGAAAACAAAAAATATGAAACATATATTTATTTTTAGCGTATTAACTACTATACTTTTCTCTTGTAGTAAAGATTATTTAGAAGTTACACCTAAAGGAACTTCACTAGAAGAAACATACTACCAAAATGAAGATGAAGCTTACTCTGCATTAATATCAGTTTATGACATTATGAGCCTTAATTCCTCAAGTTGGGATAATATGATTTCTTTTATGAATGCAGGATCTGATGACAATTACGGCGCATCAGCACCAGGAGATGCTATATCTCTTTTCTCTTACAATCAATTAACACCTTCTAATATGCCGAGAGGTTTTTGGAGCAATCATTATCAAGGTATTTTTAGAGCGAATACATTGCTTCAAAAATTACCAAATGTTCCTATGGATGAAAGTTTGAAATTACGTTTTGAAGGAGAGTGTAAAGCAATGCGTGCATACTACCACTTTAACTTAGTGCGTATGTTTGGTGCAATTCCTTTAATGACAAAAACTATTTCACCGGTTGAAGCACAAACATTTCCTCAATCATCAAAAGAAGATGTGTATGCACAAATTGAAAAGGATTTATTAGAAGCAATTGAATTATTACCAACTTCAATTAATCCAGCTACAGAAGGTGGTAGATGGTCTAAAGGTGCTGCAAAAGCAATGTTGGGTAAAGTATATGTATATGACAATAAATTAACGGAAGCTGCTGCACAGTTGGCTGAAGTGAATGGAACTCCAGGAGGAACAAGTCAATTTGGATATCGTTTGTTAGATAATTTCAAAGATTTGTGGGTGCATAAAAACAAGTTTAATACTGAAAGTATTTTAGAAGATGTACATACTGAAGCTGGAAGAGCTGATTGGGGTGGACTTGGTTTTGGAACGGAAGGAAACATATTAAATATTATGGTTGGTATTAGAGATTATACCAGAACTGAAGGGTCAACGGCGCCAGATTATTTTTCTGGTTGGGGTGTAAATACAGTAACTCAAAATCTTCATGATGTTTTAAGTGGTGATCCTCGTTTTGAAGCTACAATTATTGATGTAAAAGCGTTAATAGCAAGTGGTCAAGTAAAAGGATATTCTTTTGTGAATGAAGCATCCACAAATACAGGATACTTTATGGCGAAATTTGTTCCTTTAAAATCAGATGCAACAACAATAGGTGGAGATCCAACCTTAAATTTTTATCAAGATACTTATATTATTAGGTTGGCAGATACTTATTTATTAGAGGCTGAAGCTTTAGGTGGAACTGGAGCAAGAGCTCAAGCATTGTTAGATGCTGTAAGAGCAAGAGTAGGATTGCCATCAACACCTGTAAGTTTAGATGCTATTGCTTTAGAAAGAAGAAAAGAATTAGCATGTGAAGGACACCGTTGGTTTGATCTTGTACGTACAGGGAAAGCTGCAACAGTATTAGGTTCAAGAGGTTTTGTAGCTGGAAAAAATGAAGTTTTACCAATTCCAGAGAAAGAATTAGAAAATTCAGTGATTGTTCAAAACCCAATGTATTAATTGTTTAAAACAAAAAAAATGAAAAAAATAAAATTAATAACGAGTCTATTATTTTCAGCAGCGCTATCAATTGGTTTATTTACAGCGTGCCAGCCTGACGATATTGAAGGTGGAAATGGAATCATAGGAAAAGAGTTAGATGCAAGTTTTACTGTTTCTCCTGTTGAAGGTTTAACAAATAGGTATATACTAGATGCTCAAACAAAAACTGATGTCATTTCAGATTGGTGGAATATTGGTGATGGATCAGATGTGTATAATGGTAGAGCAACAGAACAGATTTTTTTGCCAGATGCAGGTACGTATACCATTACTCATTCTACAGTTAGTAAAGCTGGTTATAAGTCTACTTCTTCTAAACAATTAATAGTTGAGTTATCAGACCCAGTAGCTGGTAATTTGGTAAAAGGAGGTAAGTTTTTAAATAACGCAGATTATGCTCAGTGGACAAATTTATTACTAAGTGCGAATGCTAGTTGGGTATTTAATGAAGGAAGTGCAACAGTTTATTCTAACGGAGGATGGGCGCAAGGAGGTATGTATCAAGCAATAGATGTTGTTGCCAATAAAACATATTCTTTAGATATGATTGTTAAATCTACAGGATCCTTTACAGACACGTGGTTTGAAGTGTATGTGGGTAAAACGGTGCCTGTTATTGGTAAAGATTATGGAGATAACAGAATTATGGGATTAAGTACTTGGGACGGATGTGGATCATCTCCGTTTTCTGGAAAATTATCAGCCGTAGGTTGTATAAAAAATTCAAAAACAAGTACCATAAACAATACTGTTAAATTTGATACTTCAGGAACCGTTTATTTGGTGATAAGAAGCGGTGGAAACGTGTTCTCCCCAGCTGGTATTACAATAAGTAACGTAGAGTTGCGAGGAACAAATTAAAATAAATTAAAGTAGCAATTTGGTTATAGCCTGTAATTACATAATTATGGGCTATAATTAAAATAAATGTAGAAGTAGTTAGTTAGAACTTTTACCGTGGTACAGTATGAAATTTGTTTCATACATAAGGAGACTTTAAAAAATTAAAATTATGAAATACCTATTAATTATTGCTTTCATCATTTCTTTTGGGTGTAGTGAATCCTCTAATGATAAAAAAGAGGAGGAAGTTGTAAATCCTCCAGCTACAGCAAATGAAGTTGATTTTTGGTTGACAAAATATGATGGATCTGTAAAAATGGCAAAACAATCAGGAGTGCTAGCTTTTGGTAGTGTTCCTAACAATTATCCTTCAATTTTAGTAAATGAATCTCAAAAATTTCAAACTATTGATGGATTTGGATTTTCATTAACAGGTGGAAGTGCAGAGGTTATCAACCAATTAAATTCAGAAAAGAAACAAGAATTATTGCAAAAGTTATTTGGTGTTCAGGAAAATGGAATTGCAATAAGTTACCTACGAATAAGTATTGGCGCTTCAGATATGGATGGTACTACTTTTTCATACAATGATATTCCGAAAGGAACGACAGATATAAATTTGGCTCAGTTTAGTTTGGCGCCAGATATGACGAACTTAATTCCGTTATTAAAAGAAATTTTGGCAATCAATCCTACTATCAAAATAATGGGAACTCCTTGGTCTCCGCCAGTTTGGATGAAAGATAATAGTAACACAGTTGGAGGAAGTCTTCAAACAAAATATTACAATGTGTATGCACAATATTTGGTAAAATACATTCAGCAAATGAAAGCTGAAGGTATTATTATTGATGCTATTACGCCGCAAAATGAACCGTTACATCCTGGAAATAATCCAAGTATGTATATGGCGGCAACGGAGCAAGCTACTTTTATTAAAAATAGTTTAGGACCCGCGTTTAAAACTGCAGGTATTTCAACAAAAATTATTATTTATGATCATAATTGCGACAATACAACTTATCCAATAAGTATTTTAAATGATGCTGCTGCAAAAGAATTTATTGCTGGATCTGCATTTCATTTATATGCTGGGGATATTAGTGCATTGTCCACAGTTAAAAATGCACACCCAGATAAGGATGTGTATTTTACAGAACAATATACCTCAAATACTGGCGAATTTGGCGGCGATTTAAAATGGCATTTAAAAAATGTGGTGATAGGGTCTATGCGGAATTGGAGCAAAACCGCATTAGAGTGGAATTTAGCAACCAATACAACATTTGGTCCGCATACGGAAGGTGGTTGTACAACGTGTAAAGGTGCGGTAACCATTTCTGGTAGTGCATCTTATACTCAAAATGTTGGATTTTATATTATTGGTCATGCTTCAAAATTTGTACCAACAGGCTCTACACGAATTTCTAGTAATATAGTTGGAAACTTGTACAATGTGGCTTTTAAAACACCAGAAGGGAAGTATGTCTTAATAGTTGAAAATGATGGGAATGCCAATGAAATTTTCAATATTAATATGAATGGGAAATGGATTGTTACCTCATTAGAGTCTGGTTCCGTAGGAACGTATGTTTGGTAAAAATAAAAGAATAAACAAGTTTAGTACTTGTGTACAGTATTATAGATTTGATTAAGTTTAGTTTGACACTGCTGTTTTCTGAATTAAAACAAGAAAATAGCAGTTTTTTTATTTGGCTTAAATAAATCATCACCTTAAAAAAAAATTAAAAATTAACCTTTTTATAGCATGAAATATTTTCAGATATTAATAGTACTTTGCTATAGCTGCACTATTAATTCACAAGTTACATTAGCTAAAATATTTAGCGACAATATGGTATTACAACGCAATACAACTATTCCTATTTGGGGTTGGGCAACTGCTAATGAAGAAATTGAAGTGCATTTTAACCAACAAATAAAGCAGGTAAAAACAGCTGAAGATGGAAAATGGATGGTGCATTTAAACCCTGAAGTAGCAGGAGGTCCTTTCAGCTTAACTGTAAAAGGTAAAAATACGTTAACAGTTACAAATATTTTAGTAGGTGAAGTTTGGCTTTGCAGCGGACAATCTAATATGGAATTAATAGTTGGACAGTCTGATAATGCGAAAACAGAAATAGAAAACGCTTCAAATTATCCGAATATTCGTCATATAAAAATTCCTAAAGAAATTAATTCATTGCCAAATACTGATATTAGTTCAGGTGTTTGGGAAGTTTGTAGTTCTGAAACAGCGACAAATTTTACGGGAGTTGGTTATTTTTTTGCAAAACAGCTTTATGATACGCTGAAGATTCCAGTAGGACTTATCAATGCTTCTTGGGGTGGTTCTATTGTTGAAACTTGGATGAGTCGCGAATCTTTTGAAAATAACGATGAGTTTAAAGAATTAATCTCCACAATGCCAAAAGTACATTTGGACACATTGTCTAATTATAAAATTGAAGCTTCCATAAAAAAAATTGAAGCATTGCAAAATTCAAAATTTTCAACAGCTAAAGTTGAAACCTATAAAGAATTGAGTTTGGATGATAGCTCTTGGCGAACTATGAATGCTCCTGAAATTTGGGAATTACAAGAATTAGGAGAATTTGATGGTGTAGTTTGGTTAAGAAAACACGTTACACTTTCTAAAGATGAAATTAATAATGATATTTTATTGGAGATTCCAGGAATTGATGATGCCGATATTACGTATGTAAACGGTGTAGAAGTTGGAAGAACTGAAGGTTGGGATGTTAAACGAAATTATACCATTAAAGCAAGTATTTTAAAAGAAGGTGCTAATGTAATTGCTGTTAGGGTAATGGATAATTCAGCAAGTGGTGGAATTCACGGTGATGCTGAACATTTTAAATTGACAATTGGTGAAAAAGTGATTCCATTAGAAGGAAGTTGGAAATACAAAGTGGAGTCTATTTATGATGGTGTAAATTTTAACGATTATCCTTCGTTATGTTACAATGCTATGATAAACCCGCTCATTCCTTTTGCTTTCAATGGTGTTCTTTGGTATCAAGGTGAATCAAATATCAACAGGGCCTTTGAATATCAAAAAACATTTCCAATGTTGATAAACGATTGGCGTGAAAAATGGGGGAATCGTGAATTTCCTTTTTACTTTGTGCAATTAGCAACATTTATTTCGGAAGGAAATAGCAATGTTGGTAGCAGTTGGGCAGAACTTCGCGAAGCGCAAACAAAAAGCTTACAAGTGCCTAATACTGGTATGGTTGTGACAACTGATGTTGGTAACCCAAACGATATTCATCCAACAAATAAACAAACGGTAGGTGAACGTTTGGCTTCCGTAGCGTTGAATAATGTGTATGAAGTGCCAATGGTTTGCTCTGGGCCAATGTATAAATCTATGGAAATTGATAAACATAAAATAGTTATTACGTTTGATAATTTAGGAGGAGGATTGGTTTCCGCTGCATTAGAATCTGCTATTTATGGGTTTGAAATTGCAGGAAATAATCAACATTTTTATCCAGCAAAAGCAACTATTGAAAATAACAAGGTTATTGTTTTTAGTAAAAAAGTTAAAAAACCGAAAGCGGTACGTTTTGGTTGGAATGGAGATGCTTCAAAAAGCAATGTATTCAACAAAGAAGGTTTTCCAGTAGTTCCTTTTAGAACCGATGATTGGAAAACGATTACAAAAGACGTGAAATATAAGTTTTAAAAGTTTGAATTAAGTTTGTTTTAAAAAAGCCTAACAACTATGAAGTTGTTAGGCTTTTTGATTTTGTAAAATAAATTCACTTTTAATTATTTGTAACTTCTAAATTGGGAATAACTTCAAGCATAGAAGAAAGATTAGCATCAGCAATTGAAAATCGCGGGTCTGTTTTGTCTTCAGGAATTACAATGGTATACATTGAGGCTGCTTTTGCAGCAATTAAACCAGTAACACTGTCTTCAAGCACATAACAATTTGCAGGACTAACATTCAGTTCTTCTGCAGCTTTCAAATAAATTGCGGGATGTGGTTTTCCGTGTGTTACGGTATCTGCACTGCAAACCGCATTAAAATAATTAGCTATAGAAAGTCGATTAAAAACTGCATTAATTATTGGTAAGCTTGATGAGGTTGCTAAGGCTATTTTAAAATTATGTTCCGTTAGAAAATTCAAAAGTTCATATAAACCTTCTTTTGCTTCGCCCTTTGTTGTTATTAAATCGACTACACCAGCTATAATTTTTTGTTCCAATTCTTTTGGTTCAATAGTTAGTTGATACAGTTGACACCAGGTTGATGCAACATCATCAATTCTTCTTCCCATGGAATATTGTATGCAATCATTTTCTGTAATTGTAACATTGTACGTTGCTAATATTTTAATTTGAGTTTGTCTCCAAAATGGTTCGGAGTCGATAATAACGCCGTCCATATCAAAAATAAAAGTGTTTTTTTTCATGAATTAAATGCTAATGAAATAATTGTTTTTATACATTTTATTGTAAATATCTTTGCTAAACATATATAATTGCGATGGTTTTTTAGTGACTCCAAGTTGTTTTTCGTCAAGCGCTACCAAATATTTTTTTGCAATCATTTTTCTTCTGAAATTTCTATTGTCTATTTCAATATCTAAAACCGATTCAAAAATATCTTGTAATTCATTTATGGTAAATTTATCTGGTAACAATTCAAAAACAATAGGTTTATACATTGCTTTTGATTTTAAATCTTCATAGGCCTGATTTATAATATCTAAATGGTCAAAACCTAATTCTGGTAAGTTTTGTATTGGAAACCATTGCGCATCATATTTATTGTCTTGCAAATTGACTTCATACGTTTGAAGTAAAAAATAATAAGCAACTGTTATGGTTCTTAAATTAAAATCTTGATTTTTTGCCCAAATAATATCTTTTTCGTTCATTAACCTGTAAGGACTTCCGAAGGATTTAAACTGCTTTTTATACAAGTTATCAAGTCCTGTTAATTCTTTCAAAACGCGCGTGGCAGTTTCATCTAGCTTTTCAGTTTCGTACATGTGATATCCAGTTAATACAAAATCATTAACCAATAATTCGCCGGTTTCTTTGTCTTTTAGTTGGCGTTTAATTAATAAAACATTTAAGGATTTTGTAGCGGCGTCAAATCCGAAAACTACACAATCAACAGATATATTAGGAATTATTTTTGAAGTCATTCGTGTTTTTTTTAATAATTTTTAAAATAGATGCTTGTAAAATAGTATTCAATAATAATGTTTTTTAAATTAAAAAACACTTACAAACGTCATAGTAACATTATATATTTTATATTTTTATTAGCTGTCCAAAAGTACACTTTATAGTTAATATAGCAAACTAAAACGTTGTAAAAATAAAAGTTTTCGTAAAAAAATTTGGATAATACTATTTTTTTTAAATACATTTGAAAAAACAAACGTCATTATGACGTTAACTATCAAAACCAAATGTATTAATTAAAAAGACCGTTAATCATGGAAACAAATAATGTAAGTTTAATAAATAATGTTCAACTAGAATTAGACAACTATTTAAATTCTAAAATTCAAAGTGTCAAAAAAACGGCAACACTTTTAATTGTTATGCTTTCTATAGGTTTTGTAAATGCACAAGAAAAAGAGTTGGATAGCTATAAAGCGTTTAACGCGTCA
Source organism: Lutibacter sp. (assembly GCA_018054895.1). Lineage (GTDB taxonomy): Bacteria > Bacteroidota > Bacteroidia > Flavobacteriales > Flavobacteriaceae > Lutibacter. Next base: position 39,712 of record JAGPIQ010000002.1, read on the forward strand.
GCACATATAAAAAATATGCATACTTGGCATGGTTCAGTAGTGCATCCAGGAGCAGTTTTTGCAACAAGTTTAGAATATAACTCACGTAACTCAAAATTTACTGCAGGTTTGTGGGGAGGAGCTGGACTAACAAGTGTAGATGTTGTAAATAAAAATACGGGCGAAAATGTAAATGCTAATTATCAAGAGCTGTCTATTTATGCAGTATATCGTATTTCTGATAATTTCTTTATTGAAGCCGTTTCGCACAACAATTATACGGGTGTTGAAGAAAGAGGTGATAAATTACACTATTGGAGCTACGACCAAAAACAAGGGTACAATTTTGTAGATTTAAACTTTGGAGTGAATGTTTCTAAAAAAACATCATTATACTTAGCAACAATACTTGGTGGTGGATCAGGCGATTACGAAGTGCAAACGAATGGAGATTTAGAAAACTCTTGGACACATTATTTAGAAATAAAAAGCAAGGTTTGGGAAAAAGATGATTATAAATTGTCGCTTTTTGCAGGTGGAGCTTGGTCTTTTATTACGGATAAAACATTTTATACTGAAGATAAAGCAAACATTATTAATGTAGGAGCAAGCTTGAATAAAAACATTAACTTAGGGAATATAAAAATTCCAGCAGAAGTAACAGCAATGTGGAACCCTGAAAAACAAAGAGCTGTATTACAGTTAGATATCACACTTTTTTAATAAAACTAACAAAATATATTAATAGTTAATTTCAAAAATATAGAATATGGACACATCGAATAATTTCCAGCAGTTCCAAAACTTAGATGAAGAGCAATTACCAGTTGCAAAACATAAACTGCACAATTGGACTCATTTTGCAGGCTTATATGCTGCTGAGCATGTTGCGGCTACCGAGTTTGTTATTGGAGCCACTTTTGTTGCCTTAGGAGCCACAACCAAAGATATTTTACTAGGTTTATTAATTGGTAATATTTTGGCTGTTTTAAGTTGGACACTTATTACGTCTCCAATTGCTGTGGATACTCGTTTGAGTTTATACACATATCTTAATAAGATTGCTGGTGATTCAATGACCAAACTTTACAATTGGGCAAATGTCGTTATTTTCACGGTGATTTCTGCTGCAATGATTACGGTATCTTCAACAGCCGTTCGTTTTGCTTTTAATATTCCAGCACAACTAGATTGGTATCCAACCAATTTATGGTTTGTATTTATTGTTTTATGTGTCGGTATTGTTGTGGTTTCCATAGCTATTTACGGTTTTAATGCTGTTACAAATTTTTCTGGAGTTTGTGCTCCATGGTTATTTGTAATGTTTACCTGTGGTGCGTTTGTACTTTTGCCAGCTTTATCATTAGAAGTTTTAGGAAAACCAATACCAAATGGATGGCGAGATTTTGTATCTCTAGGAGATCAATCTATATGGACAGGTATTAACAGTGATGGGAAACCAGGTATCGGGTTAACCGAAGTTATTGGTTTTGCTTGGGCAGCGAATACGATTACACATTTTGGTCTTATTGATATGGCTTTACTTCGTTTTGCAAAAAAGAAATCATACGGGTTAGCCACAAGTACTGGAATGATGTTTGGACATTATGTAGCTTGGATTTCTGCGGGAATTATGGGAGCAGGTGCAGCTATTATTATAGGAAAACCTATTGTAGCACTTGATCCAGGAGATGTTGCGTATTATGCATTAGGTTGGTCTGGGTTTGTAATTGTAATTGTTGCAGGTTGGACTACTGCTGTTGCTAATCTTTACAGAGCAGGATTGGCTGCGCAAGCAATATTTTCTAATCAATCTCGTAAAAAAACGACCTTAATGGTTGGTTTAGTAACTATGGTAGTTGCATGTTTTCCTTTTGTATTTTCTCAAATACTTCCGTTGCTTACCTATGCAGGGTTAATAGTAGTACCTGTAGGAGCCATTGTGTTTGCAGAGCATCAAATTTTTCCTCGAATTGGTTTTACACGTTATTGGTCATATTATCGTCAGTTAACATTTAGTACTCCTGCAATTGCTTCTTGGGCTTTAGGACTTATATTTGGGTTTGGTTTAAATGCTTTAAACGTAATGTCTTTCTTTTATCTATTTATCCCAACTTGGGTGTTCACGATAATAGTTTATACCTTTTTAGCAAGTCGTTATGGTGCTAAAAATAAATATCCTGAAGCAGAAGAAAAAGAAAAATTACGTGAAGAAAACATTGAAAAATTTCAGGAGCAACAATTTGAAGAAGAAGCTGTTTTAGTAGAAGATACATCTATTTTCACAAAGGTGTTACGAATCATCTCTTTACTAGCATTAATAATCACTGTTATACTTGCTTGTATTGTTTTATTCGGTTCTTCAAATGAAACTGCTTACGTAGAAAATCGTGAAATATTTTACACATATGCATTTATCTGTACCATAACATACTTTATAACAGCAAATTGGGCACTTAAACGTGCAAAATCTTAAAAATCTATTTATCATGGAAAATAATATTAAAATTAATCAACAAAATTTGGCAGAAATTGCCAACCGAATTAC
>JAGPIQ010000002.1:42338-68781 GCA_018054895.1 Lutibacter sp.
ACATCGGGTATTGATGATGCTTGGCCAGTTGTTTGTGAACCTTTTAAACAATGGGTTATTGAAGACGATTTTATTGCAGGAAGACCCGCATGGGAAACTGTAGGCGCACAATTTGTGGACGATGTTGTACCGTTTGAATTAATGAAATTGAGTTTACTAAATGCAGGTCATTCTGTGTTAGGTATTTTAGGCGATTTAATGGGATATGCAACTATTGATGAATCTGTTCATAACCAAGAAATAAATAAGTTTTTAACTAATTATATGAATATTGAAGTAACTCCAACTTTATCAGGTTTAGAAGGTGTTAACTTAAACGACTACAAAAAATCGTTGTTACAACGGTTTGGAAACATTTATATTAAAGATCAAATAGACAGAATTTGTTCAGAAAGTTCGGCAAAATTCCCAATTTTTATTTTACCAACGGTTAATAAACAATTAGAAAGAAAAGGTTCTGTTGAATTTGCATCTTTTGTAGTAGCAGCTTGGGCAATTTATAGCTTAGGAAAAAATGAAAACGGGCAACCTTTACTAATTAAAGATGCTATGAAAGCTATTTTAAATGAAAAAGCAGTAACAGCAACAAAAAGTCCTGAAGCATTTTTAGAAATAGCGTCTATTTTTGGCGAATTGAAAAATTCTGAAACCTTTGTAAGTGCGTACACAAAAGCATATAAAAACATTGTAAAATACGGTGTAGAAAAATGTATAACAGACATTAATAATTCCATTATTAAATAGTAAAACATGAAAAATATAGTTTGTTTTGGTGAGGTTTTATGGGATGTATTTCCAAATCATAAAAAAATTGGTGGTGCGCCATTAAACGTTGCTTTAAGACTGCAATCCTTAGATAATAATGTTTCCATAATTACAAGAATAGGAGATGATGACCTAGGAATGGAAATAAAGAAATTTATTAAAGAACGTGGTGTAGAGATAGAGAACATACAAATTGATTCAGAATTAAAAACAGGAGAAGTAAAAGTAACTTTAAATGAAAAAGGTTCAGCTTCCTATGAAATAAATTTTCCAAGAGCTTGGGATAATATTCAACTGACAGAAAGCGCTAAAAAAATTACTGAAAATTCTGATGCTTTTATATTTGGAAGTTTAATCGCAAGAAATGATGCTTCCCGAGAAACTTTATATCAATTATTAAAACTTGCGAAGTACAAAATTTTTGATGTAAACCTTAGAGAGCCTTATTATACAAAGGAAAGTGTCAACTATTTTATGAAAAAAGCTGATTTTATTAAATTTAATGATGATGAAATTTATGCAATAGCAAAATCCTTAAAATTTAATTCAGATTCCTTAGAGCAAAATATTAAATTTATTGCAGAAGAAACAAGTACACAATCTATTTGCGTAACCAAAGGTAAACATGGTGCTATTTTGTATTACAATAATACTTTCTATTATAATAATGGCTATAAAATTGTGGTTGCAGATACTGTTGGTGCGGGCGATTCTTTTTTGGCTTCATTAACCAATAAATTACTAAAAGGAACTTCTCCGCAAGAAGCATTAAATTTTGCCTGTGCAGTTGGTGCTATTGTTGCAAGTTGTGAAGGTGCAAACCCAGTAATTGAGGAGGGAAGTATCACGGATTTTATGAATTCCTATTTGTAAATTTATTTGTAAGTGCATAAAAAAGCCTAACTAATTCAAAATTAGTTAGGCTTTTTGTTATTAATACTTTTTAAATATAAGACCTTAAAGTTGTATGTTATTCCCCCATTTTAGCCCAACTATCACGTAGTGGAACTGTGCGGTTGAAAACTAATTTATCAGTTGTACTATCTTTATCTACACAAAAATAACCTAAACGTTGAAATTGAAATCTGTCTAAATTTTATAATTAAAGATGCTTTCTTCATTTTGATACTCAAAATTTTGAATATCTAATAAATCTAGAATACTATTGTAGAAGAAATCTGTTGTAATTTTTTTTAAAGAATTTAATTTCAAGTTTTGAATTTTTTCAGGATATGTTTCTTTAAAAGAATTTGAATACCAAACAATCATAGCTGGATTTGTGCTTGCGTCATCATTTTGTGCATGTAACCATTTCCCGTTTTCGCCTAGAATTTCACCGTGATCAGATAAATAAATAAGAATTGTTTTTGATTTAGATTTCTCGATAATTTCAATCGTTTCATTTAAAAAATAATCTAAGTATAAAACTGTGTTATCATAAGAATTAACTATTTGTTCTTTAGGAAGAGAAGGGATATGTTTACTGTCAATAACAGGTTTAAATTTTCTAAATTCATCAGTGTATCTGCTTTCATACCACCAATGACTTCCTATCATATGAAGTGTTATAAATTGATTTTTAGAGTTATTTAAAATTGAGTTAAAGGGTTTAAGTAGGTTTTCATCTAATTTTTTTTGAAAGGAAAAAACATCATGAAATGAATCAATTAAATTGATAGAATCATTTTGATTAATATATATAGAATAGCTTTTTTCAGGAGATTGATTTCCAATCCAAGTAGTTTTAACCTTGACTTTATTTAAAACTGAATAAATAGAATATGATTTTTTATCAGTTTTAGAATTTATAGATTGATTGGTTAATATTTGAGGAACGCTTATCGCTGTTGAAGTCAAAGGGGTATATACAAAGGGAAAACTCACTAAATTAGGTACTTTACTTAATAAAGGTGTCGTGTTTCTATAATATCCATTCAGCCCTAAATTTTTGGCTCTTACAGATTCTCCAAGCACAAAAACAATAGTAATATCATCACTTTTTCGGCTAACTTTTGAGTTTATAGGAAGTAATTCAACGGACGGTTTTTCATAATAGTTTATAAATCCATAAGTTAAATTATAGGGCATTCTCCATTTTAAATTACCAATTCCATATGAATTAAAAGTAAAAAAAAGTGCAATTCCAATAATCGCCAGAACAGAAAGTGGAGATGTTAATTGGTTTACATTCAATTTTTTATATTGATTTAATATATAGTAAAGAACAACCAATACAATAACAATAAATAGTAGAAATGGCACAGTAAAAAGGTCAATTGCAATATCTAACTTGCTTTCAAGTATAGCTTGCATAATTGAATCTGAAACACTTATGTCTAATGTGTAAATCCAATAAGAAAATAATGAATAGACTATGAAAAAAAATGAGAATCCTAAATAGAATATATACTTGTTAAGACTTAAAATATATAAAAATCCAAACAGCGTAAATTGTATTATTAAAAAATGAATAAAATAAATGGAATAGTCAGAAATGTAATTTAATGGAAGATGAAAATAGGATGAAAAAGTAATAAATACTCCTACAATAAAATTCAAAATCAAATGAAAATTAATTTGTGACTTATATTTTTTTATGATTTTCATTTGTGAGGTTTTTCAATAAAAAATAAAGATACTTTTTAAAAATTCATCATTGATACTTAAATTATTATTAATTTTAGAGTTTTTATAATTCAAATAAAAGAGGCTCTAAAGCCCCTTTTATAAAATATTATTCCCCCATTTTAGCCCAACTATCACGTAGTGGAACGGTGCGGTTGAAAACCAATTTTTCCTCAGTACTATCTTTATCTACACAAAAATAACCTAAACGTTGAAATTGAAATCTGTCTAAATTTTTCGCAGTTTTTAAACTCGGCTCTACAAAAGCTTCAATAATTTGTAACGATTCCGGATTCAAAAATTCTTTAAAATCTTTGTCTTTATAGCTATCAGGTGCTTCATCCGTAAATAAACGGTCATACACACGTACTTCACTTTTTAAAGCGTGTTTAATAGACACCCAATGCAAGGTTCCTTTTACTTTACGTTTGCTCGCTTCCGTACCACTTCCGCTTAACGAATCATCATCATACGTACAATGAATTTCAGTAATAGTTCCATCAGTATCTTTTACAACGCTTTCACCTTTAATAATATAGCCATTTTTTAAACGTACCTCTCTACCTAATGAAAGTCTAAAGAATTTTTTATTAGCATCTTCCTTAAAGTCCTCTTGCTCAATATATAATTCTCTGCTAAAAGGTACTTCTCTAAAACCAGCAGACTCATCTTCTTGGTTGTTTTCAGCTTGTAACCATTCTTCTTTTCCTTCAGGATAATTGGTAATTACCAACTTCACAGGGTTTAAAACCGCCATTACACGAGGTGCCGTTTTATTCAAATGGTCTTTAATACAAAATTCTAATAAGGCAACATCCGTCACGTTATCACGCTTTGCAATACCAGCAATTTCACTAAAATTACGGATAGATTCTGGCGAATAACCTCTTCTACGCAAACCAGAAATAGTAGGCATACGTGGGTCATCCCAACCGGTAACAATCTTTTCTTCAACCAATTGCAGTAATTTACGCTTACTCATTACAGTATAGCTTAAATTTCTACGAGCAAATTCACGTTGTTTTGGACGTAAATTTTCTTCAACACACACTTGGTCTAAATACCAATCGTATAAATCTCTATGGCTTTTGAATTCCAACGTACAAATAGAATGTGAAACTTGCTCTAAATAATCACTTTCACCGTGCGTCCAATCGTACATTGGGTAAATACACCAATTATTTCCAGTTCTATGATGATGTCTTTTTAAAATACGATACATAATTGGGTCACGCATATGCATATTGGTATGTTTCATATCAATTTTTGCACGTAACACGTGTGAACCTTCTTCAAATTCACCATTTTTCATTTTTAAAAACAGTTCTAAATTTTCTTCAACAGAACGGTTTCTATTTGGGCTATCAGTTCCAGGTTCCGTAGGAGTACCTTTTTGAGCAGCCATCGCTTCCGAAGATTGATCGTCTATATACGCTTTTCCATCTTTTATAAATTCAAGTGCCCAATCATACAATTGCTGAAAATAATCTGAAGAATACAACACCTGATCCCATTGAAACCCTAACCATTGCACATCCTGCTGGATAGAATCCACATATTCTTGCTCTTCTTTAGCTGGGTTTGTATCGTCAAAACGCAAGTTAACAGGCGCATTGTACTTTAAACCCAAGCCAAAATTTAAGCAAATTGATGCCGCGTGCCCAATGTGTAAATACCCATTTGGTTCTGGCGGAAATCTAAAACGTAGCTTTTCCTTTGGTAAACCGTTTGCTAAATCTTCTTCAACAATTTGTTCTAAAAAATTTAACGACTTTTTTTCTTCACTCATAATTTCAATAATTAATGAACCGCAAAAATATTGAAAATAATCGGCACACCACAATAAATAACAACGCTATTGGAATTAAAACACGTAAAAATCTGATTTTCCGCAGATATTTTTCAATTGAGAATTAACAATTGAAAATTGATAATTAAAAAATCTACTTTCTTTGGTCATTCCTGAGAAGGCAGGAATCTATGTGGAACTATTATGAAACCCAAAACCAAATTCTTCTTTATTAATTCTTCAGTATAATTTGTTAATTGTAAATTTGTATAGCCAATTGAAAGCTGCAACAATTTTAAAAATTGTTAATTCTCAATTGTTAATTTTTAATTGAATAAGATGGGAACAATAAAAGTAACAAACATCCGCCTATTTGCGTATCACGGTTGTTTAGTTGAAGAAGGGAAAATAGGGTCGGATTACCGAATAGATTTAACTATCAAAGCCGATTTATCAAAATCTGCTTTAACGGATAATCTTGCGGATACTGTAGATTATGTGCATTTAAACAGAATAGTAAAACAAGAAATGGCAATTCGTGCACAACTGTTAGAAGAAGTAGCCAATCGTATATTAAATCGCATACTTTTTGAGTTAAAAATGATAAAAAAAGCCAAAGTGGCGGTTTCAAAAATAAACCCTCCAATTGGTGGAAACGTGGAAATGGTAACTATTGAAATGAAGAAAAAAAGATAGACTTTTCAATTACGAATCATCAATTACGAATTAAGAATTTTTGATTTGTTTTTATGAGTAGAGCTATGCACCTTTGCTCCTCTGAACCTTTGAACTTTTGCATCTTTGTACCTCTGAACCTTTCTACAATTACACAGTTCAACAAATCAACAATTAAACATATATTAAAAAAAACTTGCTAACTTACTAAAATTGGTTAAATTTGCAATCCTAAATAAGGCGTCGTGGCCGAGTGGCTAGGCTGGGCTCTGCAAAAGCTCCTACAGCGGTTCGAATCCGCTCGATGCCTCAAAAAAAACCTAAGCTTTTCGCTTAGGTTTTTTTGTTTTATTTAACATTTATCTACATTTTTTTTGATGTATCTTTGAAAAATTAGATTTTTAACTAAATTCCAGCTTCAAAAGGGCTGTTGTTTAGTTTTTTTAACATAATTTATTCTTTATGACTATTTACCCAATTGAAACGGGAAATTTCAAATTAGATGGAGGCGCTATGTTTGGAGTGGTTCCAAAAAGCATTTGGCAACGTACAAATCCAGCCGATTCAAATAACTTAGTGGATATAAGTATGCGCAGTATGCTTATTCAGGATGGAAATCGTTTAATTTTAATTGATACAGGTACAGGAAATAAACAATCCGACAAGTTTTTTGGTTACTACTACTTTTTTGGAGATTTTTCCTTAGATAGTTCTTTGGCTAAATATGGTTTTCATAGAGATGATATTACCGATGTGTTTTTAACACATTTACATTTTGACCATTGTGGCGGTGCCATTCAATGGAATAAAGATAAAACGGGTTATGAACCGGCTTTTAAAAACGCCAAATTTTGGACGAATAAAAACCATTGGCAATGGGCAATTAAGCCTAATGCACGAGAAAAAGCATCTTTCCTAAAAGAAAACATACATCCAATTGAAGAAAGTGGACAATTAAATTATGTGACTGTTCCTACAAACGATTTTGCAAAAAACACCGAACTTGGCTTCGGCATATTTTTTGCTGATGGACATACCGAAAAACAAATGATTCCTCACATTCAATATAAAGAGAAAATGCTTGTTTTTATGGCAGATTTATTACCAACAGTGGGACATATTCCATTGCCTTATGTAATGGGGTATGATACAAGACCGTTGTTAACTATGGATGAAAAAGCAATATTTTTAAATAGTGCAGCAGATAATGGCTATTTTTTATTTTTAGAACACGATGCTCATAATGAAATTTGCACTGTAAAACATACTGAAAAAGGGGTTCGATTGGACCAAACATATACATTTAACGAAGTTTTTAATTAAAAAAATCAACATATGAAATTAGTAAAATATTTAGGTGTTTTAGCCTTGTCAACTGTAGCTTTCACTGGTTGTGGTTCAATAAAAAATATGGTGGTTCCAGCAATGGATACAACTGTAAAAATTACATCTCCTAAATTAGGTACTGTTACAGAAGAACAGTCAAACCATTGGGCACATGCCGATTTGGCTACGGATACGATTCCGGGAATGAGCTTAGATAAGGCTTACAAATTTTTAGAAGGTAAAACTGGTGAAATTGTTATTGTTGGGGTTATTGATAGCGGTATTGATATTGAGCACGAAGATTTAAAGGATGTGCTTTGGACAAATACCAATGAAATTGCTGGAAATGGAATTGATGACGATAAAAATGGATATGTGGATGATATACATGGTTGGAACTTTTTAGGTGGTGACGGAGTTGATGCGCCTGAGCAATTAGAAATTACACGTATAGTTGCTAAATTAAACCCTCGTTTTCAAGGGAAAACAGACGCTGATATTAAAGAAGAAGATAAAGCTGACTTCAAAAAATATGAAGAATACGTAAAAGCGTATGAAGCTTCTGGATCAAGAATTTTTCAACAAATGGATAGATTGGTTCAAATTAAAAACCATGTAGCAGCTGTTAAAACGTTTTTAGGTAAAGATGATTTCTCTGCTGAAGAGGTTCAAAATGCTAAATCTGATGATGAAGAATTACAAGCTAAAATGAATGACGTAGCAATGTTATATTCACGTGGGTTAACAGAAGCTGAAATTACAGAAGCAATAGAAGATACTGAAAAAAGATTGATTAACTACGATTTCGATTTTGATGGAAGAGCTATTGTAGGTGATAATCCTGAAGATATAACTGATGTGGTTTATGGAAATGGAAACGTAATAGGGTCGAAAGATATTGAATCTCATGGAACACATGTTTCTGGAATTATTTTGGGTTCAAGAAATAACGGCGTAGGGATGAATGGTGTTGCTACAAACGCAGTGTTAATGTCAGTTAGAGCAGTGCCAGATGGAGATGAGCGTGATAAAGATGTGGCTTTAGCTATTCGTTACGCGGTAGATAATGGTGCAAAAGTTATTAATATGAGTTTCGGAAAAAGTTTTTCTGTAAACAAAGAATGGGTTTTTGAAGCCATAAAATACGCTGCTGAAAAAGATGTGTTATTAGTCCACGCTGCTGGAAATGACGGTAAAAATATTGATACAGCTAACAATTGGCCAAATGATTCTAAAGATAAAGAAGTGGAATTTGCAGATAATATGCTTACTGTTGGTGCTATGAGCTTGAACTATGATAAAAATTTACCTGCAACTTTTTCTAACTACGGAAAAAAGAATGTAGATGTTTTTGCTCCTGGAGTTCAAATTTATTCTACAGTTCCAAAAGATGAATATGAAAAATACAATGGTACTTCAATGGCTTCACCAGAAGTTGCTGGTATTGCAACATTGGTTAGATCGTATTATCCTCAGTTATCTGCAAGTCAGGTAAAACATATTATTATGAATTCTGGTGTAAAAATCGATTTCAAAGTAATTAAACCAGGTGAAAAAGAAGAAATGGTTCCTTTTAGTGATTTATCTGTTAGTGGAAGCGTAGTAAATGCATACAATGCCTTAATTTTAGCTGATAAAATGGTAAACAAAAAATAATAGGAAGAGGTTAAAAATAATTTATGAAACAGCTGTAAGAGTATTCTTGCAGCTGTTTTTTTGTTTTATAGCGCTGGGTTTATTTCATTTTTAGAATTAAAGCAGCCAAATTTCCGTGTCCAATGTAATAATTACTTTTAGAAGATGTATACAATGCTTGTTTCTGGTTTTTAATACTGATTTCCTAAATAATTAGCGATTACAAAGATAAGTGTCCTCTTTTTAATTTGGAGTTGTTTTAGAAGTGTTATAAGGAGTTTCTGAAAAACACGCTACAATGTATCACTATTTCGAAATAGGATTTATTTTAACCCAAATAGCCTCCCAATAGTTTTCGAAATTTCCTCCAATTTTTCAATAGGTTCTATAAGTGACGGATTTATAAAATCGAATTGATCTGATAATGATTTGTAAGATTGTAAAGGGTGAATTAATATGAAGCTATTTTTTTTAACAGTTTCCTTTAAAACAGCAAATAATTTGGTGCTATGATTTGTTTCAAAATAAGAATTACGGTTGCTGTAAATTACAATTATATTATCATCTTTTAACACTTGTTTTTTTACAATTGAAAATGTATCCCAATCTTCAAACTCAATAAACTTACAATCTACAGGTTTTTTTGTGTTAATTTCTTGAATATATTCCAACGTTTCCGCAGTTCCATAAAACAGTAATTTTGCCCCTGTATTTTTAGCGATGTTCCAAATTTTAACTAACCAAAATGGAAATCCAATTTCTTTTTCTGCACGTGAAGGTAAAATTATTAAATGCCTTTTAATGGTTGCTATGGGTTGTTGGGATTTATAAATAAACGTGGTTGTGTTGCATTTGTTCAATAATTTTTCAGTCAAATTCCCTAGAAAGGAATCAGATACATCAGTTTTTTTATGAAGTCCTAAAACTAAATAGGTGATTTTTTGTTCTTTAATAGTTCCATAAATCCCATTGAAAATAGTAGTGTCATACCGTAACAATTCATTTAGATAGTTGTCAGTTGCAGCAACAATTTTAGATGCATTTTCTAAAACTTTTCGTGCATTTTTATCACATTTAGTACTGGTTGAATGACCATCTATAACACTTAAAGCATATAAGGCTTCTTTATTTTTTGATGATTTTAAGGCTAAACTTAAATTAATTAATTCTTCGGAAGAGTCGGCGTTACTAATAGGTATCAGAATTCTTTCCTTAATATTACTTTCTTCTTTGTTATCAGAAGATTCAAGTAAAGCAATGTTTGTTGCTCCTTTTTGAGAAACAAAAGATGCAATTGTACAGGTAAACAAAATCATTAGAATGGTACCATTCAAAATGCTTTCATCCAACAATCTTATAGGTTCACCTAAATTATTTTCACCCAAAATAATATTGTAACCTATTAAAACAGCAGCAAGTGTTGCTGCGGCTTGTGAATTACTCAACCCAAATATTAATCTACGCTCATCTTTTGAAAATTTAAAAGTTTTTTGAGTAATCCAAGCTGCAATAAATTTTGAAGATGTTGCCACCAAAATCATAATTACGCCCACTTTTATGGTTTCAAAATTGTCGAACATTTTATAGTCGATTAACATTCCAACGCCAATTAAAAAAAATGGAATAAAAATAGCATTTCCCACAAATTCTACTCGGTTCATTAACGCTGAGGTTCTTGGAATTAATCGGTTTAATGAAAGTCCAGCTAAAAAAGCACCAATAATTCCTTCAACACCAGCTAATTCTGCTAAAAAAGCACCAAAAAACACCATTGCCAGCACAAAGATATATTGGGAAATATGGTCGTCAATTTTTTTAAAAAACCATCGAGTAATCAAAGGAAACAACAGTATGATAAATAAGCCAAAAGCGACTATTGAAAGGGTTATTTTTACCCAAAATAGGGTATTTACTTCGCCTTTAGTCATACCAACAATAACTGCTAAAACCAATAATGCTAATGTATCGGTAATCATAGTTCCACCAACGGTTACAGTTACGGCAGGGTTTTTTGAAACCCCTAATTTACTTATTAACGGATATGTAATGAGTGTATGTGAAGCAAACATACTTGCCAGCAATACTGAAGTGAGCACTGTAAAATGCAATACATAAATTCCTGTTAGAATTCCTAAAATCATTGGAACAGAAAAGGTGAAAATTCCAAAAAGAAGACTTTTTTTACTGTTTTTTTTAAAATCGACTAAATCAATTTCTAAACCAGCCAAAAACATAATATATAAAAGTCCAGCAGTACCAGACATAATAATACCACTATCACGTAAAATTAAATTTACACCATTAGGCCCAATAAAAGCACCAGCAATTATCAACCCTAATAATGGTGGAATTTTTAGTTTATTTAAAAAAATAGGAGTAATAAGTATAATTATCAGAATGATAAGAAACTTTAACACGTGGTTTGTTAAAGGTAACCCAAATTCAAAAAAACTTAAAAACATACACTTAAATTATAGTACATACATTCCGCTTTAATTCTCAAATGAAGTAGCGAATGTAGTTAATTAATCAATTTGTTTTTAAGTGCGTTTATTAATAAAACAATAATTTTGGGTAAAAGTTACGATTTAACCAATAACTAATTGCTTAGAAAGTGATAGTTGTGCAGAGGAAATAGAATAGAAAGATGCTTTTAGAGTTTACCTTCAACTAAAAGCCAAGAATCAATTTAGCAATTGAAAAGTAGATTAAAATTCCTAAAATATCATTACTTGTTGTAATAAATGGACCCGTTGCAAGCGCAGGGTCAATCCCTTTTTTATCTAAAATAATAGGAATAAATGTTCCGATGATAGAGGCAATAATAATTACTGTAATTAATGATATTGCGACTGTTATTCCTACTTTAAATTGAAAACCTAAAAAAAACATTCCAGCGGACATTAATAAAGCCGCCAATACAAATCCATTTACTAAACTTTGAGAAACTTCTTTTAAAAGTCGTTTCCATAAAGAACCTCTTAAGCTATCGTTTGCTAATCCTTGTACAATAATAGCAGAAGACTGTACTCCAACATTCCCTGCCATTGCGGCAATAAGCGGAGTGAAAAAGAAAAGCATTGGATATTTATTCATGGCATCTTGAAATCCACCTAAAATGGAAACACTTACAAATCCGCCAAATAAGGCTAAAACTAACCACGGTAAACGCGCTTTTGTTAGTTCCCAAATAGTATCATCAGCTTCTACATCTTGCGAAATACCAGCTGCCATTTGGTAATCTTTTTCGGCTTCTTCTTTTATAACGTCAACAATATCATCAATGGTAATTCTTCCAACCAAGCGACCTAATTCATCCACCACAGGAATAGCTTCCAAATCGTATTTCTGCATAATTTTTGCGACATCTTCAGCATCGTCATTTACAGAAACTGAATTTACTTGTTTTATAAAAACATCTTTAACGGCTGTTTTGGTGGAAGTAGTCAGTAAATCTTTTAATGAAAGTCGCCCTTTTAAAATATCATTATCATCTACCACATAAATGGAATGGACTCTGGAAACTTCCTCTGCCTGAGCACGCATTTCTTTTACACAGGTAAGTACATTCCAGTTTTCATTTACCTTTACTAATTCTTTTGCCATTAAACCCCCTGCGGTGTCCTCATCATAGCGCAAAAGATCAATAATATCTTTGGCATGTTCTTCATCTTCAATATGAGAAATTACCTCTCTTTTTTGTTTATCAGAAAGTTCAGAGATAATATCTGCAGCATCATCGGTGTCTAATTCAGAGATTTCATCTGCAATTTCTTTGGATGAAAGTCCTTTTAGAATATTTTCACGCGTATCCTCATTTAATTCGGCAATTATTTCAGAAGTTACATCCGTTTCTAATAATTTAATTAGATAGATGGCTTCATCATATTCAATTTCTTCAATTAACTCAGCAATATCAGCATAATGCACCTCTTCTAGCAATGCTAAAATGGCATTTTCATTATCTTCAGCTATTAATTGTTGAAGATTCGCTAAATATTCTTTGGTAATTTCAAATGACATCGTTCTCTATTTTTGAGGTGAGATTGATAAATTCTTCTACGGATAATTGTTCAGGTCGTTTTCCAAAGATACTATCTTCTCGTAAAATATCCGATAAATTCAATGTTTTTAAACTATTTCGAAGTGTTTTACGACGTTGTTGAAAAGCAGTTTTTACGACTTTATAAAACAATTTTTCATCTACTGGAAGCGTGTAATTTTCTTTTCTTGTCAATCGAATCACTCCAGAATCTACTTTTGGTGGTGGATTGAAAACTGTTGGAGGTACCGTAAATAAATACTCTACATCATAAAAAGCTTGTGTTAAAACGGATAAAATTCCGTAGACTTTACTTCCTGCTTTTTCTGCAATTCTTAAGGCAACTTCCTTTTGAAACATTCCTGAAAATTCAGGAATTTGATGTCTGTTCTCTAACGTTTTAAAAACAATTTGAGATGAAATATTGTAGGGGAAATTTCCAATAATAGCAAAGGGTTCTTCACCCATATACTCAGAAATATCAATTCTTAAAAAATCTTTAGAAATAATACGATCCGCTAAATTTAAATAATGCGCTTGCAAATACTCAACCGATTCTGTATCAATTTCAATAACGTGCGTTGTATAGTCCTTTTTGAGTAAGTATTTGGTTAAAACACCCATTCCTGGACCAATTTCCAATACATTTTTGTAGTTTTTACCCACCAAACTATCTGCTATTTGTTGAGCAATTAGTTCATCTGTTAAAAAATGTTGACCAAGGTGTTTTTTTGCTTTTACGCTCATAATTAATTGTTTACGCTCATGCTAAATTGTTCGCTAATTAGTTTTAGTTCGGTTCTAAAAGAAACTATTTTTTCGCCAAATAATTGAAATGCTTCTTGTTGAAGTTTTGGAGCATCTGTTTTATAATAAGCATTTAAAGTTTCCTTACTATCTGTTGCATATTGTACGGCGTACGTTGTACCTCCCATTTCTTCATCAATTAAAACTTGCACCATTTTAGCGGTGGTAAATTTTCCTGTTTCCAGCATTTCAGGAATATGTTTAGTTTTCATCCAATGTAGCCATTGTACGTGAATGGATTCATCAACATTGGTGGTTACGTTATATATATACATTTTATTTAGTTTAAGGGTTTATTTAAAGGTTCAGAGTTGCAAAGGTATGAAGTTTCAAAGTTACAGCGTTTCAAAGGAGTAAAGATTGGTTTAAATTAATCATTCTGCAATTCATAATTATTTATTTTTAGCGTAAAATAACACTTCTCTAACCCTCATCAAGGAGAATTCATTCCGAATTTAATTGTACTTCTAACCGAGGTTTCTTCAATCTTCAGACTTCTGTCTTTTTTAATTCTTCATTTTTAATTCAAAAGATCTCCTCTCAAATTTCTAAATTTTTTCCGAGCATCTACCACATAAATGCTAGAAGGGTAGTCGAATATTATTTTTTGATAGTATTCCTTTGCTTTTTCTGGGTTTTTTAATTTATTTAAATACAATTCAGCTAAATAATAATGCGCATCATCTGCTAAAATATCTTCTTTATTAATTGCAATTATCTGCAAGTAATTTTGTTCTGCATTGGTATAAAGCTCCAACTTTTCATATAATTTAGCTTGTTTAAATAAGGTTTCATCTTCAATAGGATGCCCTTTAAATTTCGTTAAAATTAGTTGTAATGTATCAATAGCAGCTTTATCTTTATTTTGAAAAGCCAATAAATCGGCTTTTGCGTATGTTTTCAAGGCAATTTTCAAACTATCTTTTACTGCATTATCCGTAATTAATAAGTTTAAATCCAATGCGTCATTTGCAATTAATTGAGAAGTGGAATTTTTCAATACTTTTAATTGCGATTGTGCCCAGTCAAAATCTCCATTAAAATAAGAAGTCTGCGCAATTTTAAAACGCGCTTCTTGTCCAATGGTGTGGTTTTTCAAATCGTTTTGGACTTGTGTATAATAAATTAGCGCACTGCTAAATTTGTTGGTAAACACTAAAATATCTGCCAATTTCGTTTTTAAATGCCCTACTTGAAATTCGTTATTTGTTAATTTTAAGGCTTCTTTTAAGGTGGAAATTCCTTTCTCAGGCTGGTTTAGTTTAAAAGCCAAAAATTCCGCATAAATAGCCTGAATACCAATCGTGTTTTGGTTGATGCCATATTGTTCAAATAATTGTAGAAATTGAGTTTCAATTAAAGTATAATTTGTACTGGTATTCATGTCAATTTCTAACAAGTACAATTTTGCGTTCAATTCCATTTCAATGGCTGGTTTGTTTTCTAGTACAAATTGAAAACAGTTTTTAGCGGTTTCATAAACTTTATCATCAAAAGCAATTTGACCAATTTCCACAATGGAATTTAAATCCACACCATTTCTTTTGAAGATAGCTTTTTCCTGAATCAGCGCTTTATCATACTCTTTTTGCTGCATAAATACCCAACTTAATAGGTTGTTCCAAATAATAATAGGATCGCTTTGTAGTCGTTTTACTATTAATTTTCGCAGTAAAATGGAGTGTTCATTTTCTGTATCATCAGTTATAAAACGGCCTAAATAACTTTTTACAGTAGATATATACGTTTCATTGGAAGAAATTAAATCTAAATAGGTATTAAACATCTGTTCAATTTCCCCTTTTTCACCATAAATTAAGGCTATTTGAAAGTTGTAATTAGCAGTTGGTACTAATTCCATTCCTTTTTGAAAAGCCATTAAAGCATAATCTAATAGATTATTATCTTTAAATATTGTGCCGATTGAATATCCTGATGAAGGATTTTTTTCAATAGACTTTAAGGCTTTGTTATAATACTCAGTAGCTTTAATAGGGTTGTGTTGCAACTGATAATTATAGCCAATTTCAATTAGTAAATACTCTTGATTTTTATAGGTATCTATTTGTTTTTGAGTCACTAATAAAACCTCGTCATATTTTTCTAATTGTTGGTAACTATCAATTAAATAGCTTAAGTATATAGCGTTATAAGGATTTTGTTCGTGTAAAGGTTTTAAAAGAGAGGCCGCTTTTTCATACTCACCATTTCTAAAATATTGAAGTGCTAATTGTTGATCTTGTGCAACTATTTGCAAAGAAAAACTACAAAAAAGTATGATAATTAAGTATCTCATTTTCTACTAATTAAGCAATCAAATATAACCAATCAATTGTTAAGGTTTTTATAAAAGGAGGTCATTCATAAAATTAGATTATAGTTATTTGGCACGGATATTGTTTTAACCCTATAAACAACTAAATTTTATAATCATGAAAGAACTAATTAAACACTACGAAACAGCTAAAAAAAACGCATTAAGCTTTATGCAACATGGACAAATCAACGCGTATTTTGATGCGCTAATTGAAATGAACCATTATAAAAGATTAATGATTGTTGTACGGTCTAATTAATTAGATCAAAACCACAATATGGCACTAAAACTTTAGGTATTTTTATACCCTCAGGTGTTTGGCAATTTTCTAATAAACCTGCTAAAACACGTGGTAGAGCTAATGAACTACCATTCAATGTGTGTGCAAATTCACTTTTTCCTTCACTATTTTTAAATCGCAATTTTAAACGATTTGCTTGAAATGTTTCAAAGTTAGATACTGAACTAATTTCTAACCAACGGTCTTGTGCTGTTGAAAACACTTCAAAATCATACGTTAAAGCAGAAGTGAAACCCATATCACCACCACATAAACGCAATATTCGGTAAGGCAAGTTTAATTCTTCTAAAATATCTTTAATGTGCTCCACCATTCCATCAAGTGCAGCGTATGAATTGTCTGGATGCTCCACACGTACAATTTCAACTTTATCAAATTGGTGCAATCTATTCAATCCACGAACATGCGCACCATAAGAACCTGCTTCTCTTCTAAAACAAGGTGTGTAAGCGGTTAAGCAAATAGGAAATTCGTCTTCTTTTAAAATAACATCTCTAAATAAATTAGTAACAGGTACTTCTGCCGTAGGAATTAAATATAAATTATCTTGTGCATCATGGTACATTTGCCCTTCTTTATCTGGTAATTGCCCTGTTCCAAAACCTGAAGCTTCATTTACCAAATGCGGCACTTGTACTTCATTATAACCAGCAGCCGTATTTTTATCTAAAAAATAATTGATTAACGCACGTTGTAATTTTGCACCTTTTCCTTTATACACAGGAAAACCAGCTCCAGTAATTTTGTTACCTAATTCAAAATCTATAATATCATATTTTTTGGCTAAATCCCAATGCGGTAAAGCATCTTTGTGTAACACAGGAATTTCACCTTTTTGAAATATGTTTAAGTTGTCGTCCGCAGAAGTTCCAGCAGGAACAATTTCAGTAGGTACATTTGGAATTAAATACAATAATTCCTGTAATTCGTTGGCTTTATTTTGAAGGCTATCTGCTAAATCTTTCGATTTCTCTTTTAATAGCACCGTTTTCTCTTTTAAAATAGCAGCTTTCTGAGTTTCTCCGGATTTAAACAACTGACCAATATCTTTCGATAATTTGTTCGATTCTGCTAAAATACTATCTAATTCTGTTTGAATTGCTCTACGATCTTCATCCGCAGCAATGGTTTTTTCCACCAATTCAACAGCGTTTTTTAAATTTCTTTTGGCTAAACCGTTTAAAACAGTTTCCTTGTTTTCTCTAATAAAAGCTACTTGTAACATGTATTTTTCCTTTAATTAATGCGCAAATTTAAGAAAATGCACTTAATAGTTGCTATTAACTTTCATTTCATTTTAGTGAAATGGTTTCATTTATGTTTGTGGTAATTTGGGGGACTTCTAAAATTTTAAAATTTATGGAAATGCTTATCGTATTTTCACCCACTTTTTTAATGTTGAATTCACCATTTTTTATAGGGTAGTAGCCAGTTTCACCTTTGCAAAAACACAATCTTCCGAAGTGTAATTTTATATTTTTTAAAGCCGCATTTTTTAAAGCAGTTTTAGTAATTGTAGGCTCTAATTCCGCATACACATGTTCCGTATACTGTCCGTCTTGTGTGTTTTTTGGTGTTTTTTTGTTGAAGGTATATTTTAACAGCGTTTTGTTTCCTTCCGTAATTGTTGGATACGTATTTCCAAATTCATCGTTTTTAAAAGAAATGGTTGAATTTGGAATAAGTTCCAACAAGCAATCACTATTTTCAGGACAATTTGTAATAGGGGATGTTTTAACTTCTGTTACTAAATATTGAAAATTTTTACAAGAAGCAAAACAGACAATGATACCAAAAATTAATAAAAAAGATTTTTTCATTATGTGAAAATACACAAAATTGCGAGTCTATAAAAGCCCTTCTATCAATTTTAATGAATTTTCTGAATCCGCAGATAGTTGGGTTTTTAAAGCATCAATCGAAATAAATTTAATTTCATCACGTAAAAAATAAAGCACATCAATTTGTAAATATTTCCCGTATAAATTTTGATTGAAATTGAAAAAATGAACTTCAATAGTTTGGTTTTTTCCACTCACTGTGGGTCTGAAACCAATATTCATCATTCCATAAACAGTGTTGTTATCAATGGTAGATTTTACAACATACGCACCCGTTTTTGGTAGTAATTTGTATGCTTCTTTAATAGCTATATTCGCCGTTGGAAATCCTATTTTTTCACCTAAATTTTTACCTGTAACCACTTCGCCAGAAAGCATAAATGGGTAGCCCAAATAGTTGTTGGCTTTGTCAATTTCACCTTTTTCAATGGTTTTTCTAATTTTTGTAGAACTTACGGCAAAATCACTAATATCATGTTTAGAAATTTCTTTCAATTTAAAGTCGAATGTTTCTCCAAATTCTTGTAATTTTTCAAAATTACCTTCCCTATCTTTTCCAAAATGATGGTCGTATCCAATTATTAATTTTGAAATATGAAGCTTATCAACCAAAATAGTTTTCACAAAATCGAAGGCAGTTAGGTTGGCAAATTCAGTAGAAAATTCGTAAATAATTAAATTATCCAATCCAATTTTTTCTAATAAAGCAATGCGCTCATCAATAGTATTTATCAATTTAATGTCCGCATCTTTTTGCAACACCATACGAGGATGTGGAAAAAAAGTTAATAAAACAGATTCCGCATTGTTGTTTTTTGCACTTTCAACAACATCTCTTATCACTTTTTGATGCCCTAAATGTACGCCGTCAAAAGTTCCAATGGTAACAAAAGTACGTTTGGTGGATTTAAAAGTAGCTATATTGTTAAAAATTTTCAATTTTGAAAATAGTTGGTTTTAATTAGAGTGCAAAAATACTTTATTTTATCAATATGCGTGCTTCAAAAGGCTGATAAAATTGGTATTATAATTGAAATCTAATTATTAAGAAGTATATTTGTTAGTTGCGAATTTCAATTTGAATTAGAAAAATATGTTAAGAAATTTTAAAAATACATGGAGTTTATCAATTCTTTTATTAGTTGCTTGTTTTCAAATGATAGGGCAGAACTCAACTAATTTATGGTCTTCTTCAATTGAAAAACATATTGAAAATGAGAAGCAATTTAAAAAAATTGCGAAGCCCTTAAAATATCAAGATTTTAAGTTGAATTTAAGTGCGCTTAAAAACAACATCCAAAAAGCCCCAATAAAAAAAGGGTTGCAATCTAAATCGGAAACTGTTATTTCTTTTCCGAATGGTGAAGGAGGGTTTGAGTCGTATGTAATTTTTGAAACTTCAGTACTAAATGAAAAATTGCAACAGGAATTTCCAGCTATTAAAACGTATTATGGTGTTAGTGAAACCGATAAGGAGAATGTTATTCGTTTTAGTATTTCTACGATGGGCTTTCATGGAATGATTCTTAAAAAAGGGGGAGATGCCGTATTTATTGACCCTGTTGAAGTAAGCGGAGAAACATACATGGTTTATAACCGAAAAGATAATGTTTCAAAAGAGCAATTTCAATGTAATTTTGATGAACTGTCGGAAAATATATCAAGCAATAAGGTAGCAACCTATGCAAAAGAAACAAATGCTGATGATGGAAAATTACGCAAATTTAGGTTGGCTGTGGCTACTACTGGAGAGTATTCTCAATTTCATATAAATAATCAGAATATAGCAGTAACAGCATCCGATTTAGAAAAAAGAGCTGCGGTTATGTCAGCAATTGTTACAACTATAAATCGTGTAAATGGATTGTATGAACGAGATTTAGGGATAACAATGGAGTTAGTTGCTGATAATTCAAAGATTATATTTTTAGATGCAACTACTGATAATTTAACAAATAAGAATACCGATAATAAATTATTAGACGAAAGTCAAACTGTAATTGACGCCAATATTGGTTTTGCTAATTATGATATAGGTCACACTTTTAGTACAGGAGCAGGTGGAGTTGCAACCTTAAACTCTCCTTGTACCACTGCAAAAGCGAAAGGAATTACAGGAACTTCAACACCAATTGGAGATTCATTTAACATCGATTTTGTGGCGCATGAAATGGGACACCAATTTGGCGCGCATCATACCTTTAGTGGAGATTCAGGAAATTGTAGTGGAGATAATAGGTATGTTGGAACCGCAGTTGAACCTGGAAGTGGAACCACAATTATGGCATATGCGGGACTTTGCCCACCTCAAAATGTTGAAAATACAAGCGATGCGTATTTTCATTTGATAAGTATTAAAGAAATTTGGTCCAATATTACTATTGGTTCAGGTAAATGTGCGGCACTTATTGAAACTGGCAATGTGGCGCCTGTGGTGGAAGGATTTGGAAATTATACCATTCCAATTTCAACGCCATTTGTATTGAAAGCAACAGCAACGGATGCTAATAATGATAATTTAACCTACACTTGGGAGCAGTTGGATGCTGGCGCCGTTTCGTATCCTTTGGTATCTACAATTGCGTCTGGAAGTGTTTTTAGATCGTTACCGCCAAGTACAAGTGCTGTTCGGTATTTTCCTGAGCAATCTACCGTAAATGCAGGGTTACTAAGTAATAAATGGGAAGTGTTACCTTCGGTAGCAAGAACTATGCGTTTTGGGGTTACAGTTCGAGATAATAATTCAGTAGGAGGTCAAACGGCAAGTAAAGAAATAAACTTAACAGTTGATGGTTCTTCTGGTCCTTTTGTAGTTACATCACAACAACAAGCCACAACTTGGTATGCAGGAACTTCACAAACTGTTACTTGGGATGTAGCAAAAACAAATGTGGCGCCTGTAGCGTGTGCTAAAGTTTCCATTTTTATGTCAAAAGATGGAGGCTTAACGTATCCAACAACTTTGGCTTCTGAAGTGCCAAACAATGGTTCTTATGCTATTGTTGTGCCTAATGAAGTTTTAACAGATGCTCGCATAAAAATTCAAAGTGAAGGAAATGTTTTTTACGCTGTAAATAAAGGAAAAATTAAGGTTGAAACTTCTGAATTTATTTTAGATTTTGAAGCGTTTAATAAAGAAGTTTGTGTGCCAAATAACGCTATGTTTAACTTCAATTATAAATCTTTTTTTGGCTTTAGTGAAGCCGTTACTTTTTCAACAGAAGGACTTCCAAGTGGAGCAACTGTAGTGTTTTCACCAACTTCAGCAATAACAAATGACACGCCAGTTCAAATGACGATTTCTGGGATAACTATTGAAAATGTAGGGAGTTATCAAATTGTTGTGAAAGGAAAATCGGTGAGTTTGGAAAAATCGACTACCGTAAATTTAGGAGTGTTTTCAAGTGTCATAAAAACTCCAGAATTAATTTCTCCAGCGACTAATTTTATCGATTTTCAGAAACCGTTTGTATTAAGTTGGGGAGTTGATATAAACGCAATAAAAAGTACCGTTCAAATAGCTACAGATGCTGCATTTACTACACTAGTTGAAGCAGCGGAGGCAAGTAATGGATGGTACAATCCTAAAATATTAGCACCTTTAACAACCTACTATTGGCGTGTAAAAAACAGTAATAATTGTGGGCAAAGTAGCTATTCTGAAGTTTATAAATTTACCACCATTAATGAAACCTGTGGTACTGTGGCATCCGTAGATATCCCTAAAAAAATACCCGATAATTTAGCAACAGGAATAAGTTCCATAATAAGTAGTACCGAAAATAAAAAAATAACAAAGGTTGAGGTAAAAGTTAAAATTACCCATCAATGGGTAGGCGATTTATCGTTGTATTTAATTAGTCCGAGCGGTACCATTGTTCAATTATCAGAGGAAATTGGTGAAGATGGTTCAGGGTATGATAATACAACTTTTGATGATGATGCCGCAACTTCAGTTCAGTTAGGTGTGGCTCCTTATGTAGGTACATATCGTCCACAGAATAGTTTGTCTAAATTTAATGGCGAAAATTCCATTGGGAATTGGTCGTTAAAGGTTGTTGATGGCGGTTTTGGCGATATTGGTAATATTGTAAGTTGGAGTATCGAAATTTGTGGGAATCCAGTTCCCGTTGCCGTTTCTGAAACTAATTTTACTGTTATTTCAGTAGGTGAAACGTGTACAGGAAAAAACAATGGTCAGTTAATTATTAATACGGATCACAGTTTAACTTACAATGTAACCGTCAATGGAAATGTATATGAATTTACAGGCAAGAGTTATATTGTTGAAAATTTAGCGCCAGGAACGTATCCTATTTGCGTAAACGTAAAAGATGATAGTACCAAATATTGTTATATTGCTGAAATTGTAGCAGGAACAAAGTTATCCGCAAAAGCAAGTGTGTCTGATTCTGCTGTTTTTATTGAAGTTGAAGAAGGCACAGCTCCTTATGGAATATATGTAAATAATGAATTTAAATTTGAAACAACGGAAACTGAATTTGAAGTTTTTGTTACTAAAGGCGATGTGGTGGAAGTGAAATCAGCACAAGAATGTGAAGGCATTTTTTTAAAGAAAATAGGAAGTGACCAACTTGTAGCTTTTCCAAATCCAACTGCTGGAGATTTTGAAATTTTAATTCCTTCCGGTGAAAAAGAAGTTACAGTAGCCATTTTCAATACCTTATCTCAATTAATTTCAAAAGAAGTTTATCCAATAATTTTAGGCAAGGCAAAAGTTTCTATTGCAAATAAACCAAAAGGAATGTACCTTGCAGTGGTTTATCTAAAGATACCAAAAACAATTAAAGTATTAAAACAGTAAAAATGAAAAAATTTATATACATAGCAATGATAGGTGTCGTTATTTCTTCTTGTGGCGGCGGAGGCGGAGACACACCTCCAGACCCTATAGTAAATAAAGCACCAGCGGCTCCAACTTTAGCAGAGCCAACAAATAATTCGTTCTGTATTGATAATTCAGTTCCATTTAAATGGAATGTAGCAGTAGATCCTGATGGAGATGTTGTTTCGTATGAAATTGAAGTTTCAAAAAACAGTCAATTTTCTCCAATTGTAAATACCGTACCAAGTACAGCAGTTACTAAATCAATTGCCTTGGAAAAAGGGACTCAGTATTACTGGAGAGTAAAAGCGAAGGATAGTAAAAATGCTTCAAGTGAGTATTCATCTGTATATCAATTTTATACTGAGGGAGTTGGTATAAGAAATTATTTGCCTTTTGCACCTTCAATTGTAGCACCTGCATTAAATAGTCCTGTTGCAACAGCTGCTGTTTCTTTATCATGGACAGCAAGTGATGTTGATACTGCGGACACGTTAACCTATGATGTTTATTTTGACACTGTGAATCCTCCAGCTGTAAAAGTTGCTACGGGTATCAGTGTTAAAACGCTTACTCAAAATACAAATCCTTCAACAAAATACTACTGGTATGTTGTTGTAAAGGATAACCATGGTGGACAAACTATTGGTCAAGTTTGGAATTTCACTAGAGATTAGTAATTACCATATTCATATATTAAGAAGTGTAATAAGTATTATTACACTTCTTTTTTTTTTTTTTACCTTTTTTTGGTAATATTTAAAGTGTTATAAAAATTATTGTATTTTGCATTGTTAATCAATCATAATCAATACCCATGAGAACATATTTAAGTGTATTATGTGCGCTTTTTATTACCACAATTTTGTGTGCGCAAACCTCTATTAATGGCTCAATAAAAGATGCAAAAAATGGCGAACCTATCCCTGGAGTTAATATTAAAGTTTCAGGAAAATCCATTGGAACTACATCTGATTTCGATGGTAACTTTGCGCTTAAACTCGCACAAAATCCTCCAATATTATTGGAAATATCATTAATAGGATTTAAGTCAAAAACTGTTGAAGTTACTTCTGTAAATCAAAAATTAGCCATTGTTTTAAGTGAATCTGCAACGGCATTAGATGAGGTTGTGGTGTCGGCATCACGAACTCCTGAACGTATTTTGGAATCTCCAGTAACCATTGAAAGAATGGATATTCGAGAAATTAAAAATACATCATCACCTTCCTTTTATGATGGTTTAGAAAACTTAAAAGGAGTAGATATTAATACCAGTAGTTTAACTAATAAAAGTGTTAATACAAGGGGATTTGCTACCTTTTCAAACACACGATTTATGCAATTAGTTGATGGAATGGATAATTCTTCACCAGCATTAAACTTTGCTTTGGGTAATCTTTTAGGGTTGTCGGAAATTGATGTAAACTCTGTTGAACTATTACCTGGAGCATCTTCGGCTTTGTATGGTGCAAATGCATTTAATGGTATTTTGTTTATGACAAGTAAAAATCCTTTCGATTCCCCTGGAATTAGTACTTATATGAAAACAGGAATTACTTCTCAAGAAGCTGCAGGAGATAATAGGTTTTTTGATGGAGGTATTAGAATGGCCTATAAGTTTAGCGATAAATTTGCAGCGAAAGCCTCTTTCTCTTTTTTAAAAGGAACGGATTGGTATGCTACAGATTATAGAGATTACGATCATGCTAATAGCGTTACAGGATCAGCAACGCCTATACTTGCAGAAACGGGTCAATCATCATTTGATAGGATGAATATTTATGGTGATGAAGTAAATTTAGCATCAGCTGGATTGGGTGATTTAAAATCGTTTGGGCAGTATTTGGAAAGTGTAGGAGCTCTTCCTACAGGAGCTAGTGCGCTTTTGCCAAAGGACAATGTATCGAGAACGGGCTATAGAGAAGTAGATTTAACGGATTATAATGCACGTAGTATTAAAACTAATATTTCACTTCATTATAGACCATTTGCAGATGATTTAGAAATTATTTACAACGCTAAATTTGGACATGGAAATACCGTTTATCAAGGAACAAATAGGTATAATATCAATAATTTCTTTATGCAACAGCATAAATTAGAAATTATAAATAAGCGCTTTTTTGTAAGAGGTTATTTAACCAGTGAAGACGCTGGAGATTCTTATGATATGAAATTAGCTGGGGTTAATTTAAATAAACAAACTGCTGGAACTTGGTTTGGAACTTATGCAGGTGCATACGCAACAGGAGCGAGTGCAATACTGCAAAATGGAGGTTCTGTTTCAGATGTATTGGCTTCTTCTGCTCTATTGCATAGTGGAGCACGGCAATATGCTGATGCAAACGTAACATTACAACCAGGAACTGCTGAATTTAAAAAAGCGTTGGGAGAAGTTGTAGTAGATCCAGATTTTTTAACGGGTGCTAAATTTAAAGATAATACAAAACTATATCATGTAGATGCGAACTATAATTTTCATGATTTAATTGATTTTGCAGATATTCAAGTTGGTGGTTCGTGGAGACAATACGCATTAAATTCTGCTGGAACTATTTTTACAGATTCAGACGGGCCTATTCACTATAATGAATATGGCGCATATACTCAATTTCAAAAGAAATTTGTAGATGACAGATTAAAATTTACAGGGTCTTTACGTTATGATAAAGCTAAAAATTTTGATGGAAATGTATCACCAAGAGTTTCCATGTCTTACGCCTTAGGAAAAGGGAAAACACGTAATTTAAGAGCCTCTTTTCAAACAGGATTTAGAAACCCAACAACGCAAGATTTGTATATTGGTTTAGATGCTGGAGTTGGATTATTAGTAGGTTCTGCGCCTGATAATATGGATCGATTTATTTCTTCACCTATTGCAATTAAAAGTCCAACAGGGAGAGCCGTAGTTGGTGCTTCATCGGTACAATTATCCGGTGCCAGAGGGTATGATAATGCTTTTTCAGAATCATCTTTAATAAATTTTGCAACTGCGGTTCAAACTGCAATTGCAGGTGGAGCAACTTCAGCGCAAGCCGCAGGCTTAAATGCAGGTTTAATAGAGCAGTCTAAAGTTAATTATGTACAGCCAGAACATGTTACCGCTTTTGAAGTTGGGTATAGAGCAGGTTTTGGTAAGTTTTCTTTAGATGCAAGTGCATACTATAATTTATATGAAGATTTTATTGGAAATAAAAATGTGGCGGCGCCATTGTATGGAGATGTTTCAAGTTTTAATGCTGCAAATGTTTCAACAGATCAAAACACACAATTATTGTTGGAAGCCATTGGTAGTGGAGATATTCAAGGATATCAAATTTATACCAATTCAGCGGCTGATATTTCTTCTTATGGGGGTTCTATAGGACTTACTTCAAGAGTGTATGATAATTATTTTGTGGAATTGAATTATACGTACGCTAAGTTTGATTTCGACCAAAGTTCAGATCCAGATTATGAAGCTGGTTTTAA
>JAGPIQ010000132.1 GCA_018054895.1 Lutibacter sp.
TACCAAACGTTAATAAAATTCTGTAACCACATTCCATATGATTGACCTAACAAAAAGCAGCAACTTAAAGATTTTAATTTGCGATTACTAAAGAGCCTGTTTTATGCTTAATTGAAGGGGATTCAGTTTGAAAGGGATCTTGTTTTAAATCATATAGTTAATTAAACTTTTAAATAAATACTTAAATAAATATACATATAACTATATTTTTAAATATAACAACATACATATATGTATTCTTTTATTAGTTTATATATACGTATATGTATATATTTGTTCTGGGAAACACCCTTATTTGTGTAGAAAATGTAAACTCATGAGAAACAAAAAAAAATTATTGATAGAACAATTGGATCAGAAATTAGCTGTATTTAAAGGTGCTGACACGGTTTCTGCCCCACAAAAAGGCTGGGTTAATGCTATTAGAACCGCTCTTAACATGACAATGGATCAATTAGGTGCAAAGCTCCAATTAACAAAAGGAGCAGTACAGAAAATAGAGGAGCGAGAAGCTGTAGGTCAAATTACGATTAATAAATTAAGGAAAGTAGGGGATGCGCTGGACTTAAAATTGGTGTATGGTTTCGTTCCTAAAGATGGAACTATTGACAATCTAATCGATATAAAGGCTAAAAAATTAGCTTGTAAAATAGTATTAAGGACACATCAGAATATGAAGTTGGAGGATCAAGGTATTGGTGATGAAAAAATTAAGGAATCAATAACAGATTTGGCAAATGAAATAAAACGTGAAATGAGAAAATCATTATGGGATTAGATTTAAAATATGCAGATGGGCAAACACCTTTGGATGAAGATGAAAAAGAAGGTCTTAAAATAAAGTCCATAACTGCTCAAAATGAGTTAGATGAATTTGAACAATTAAATATTGAAAAAGCAGTAGAATGGACTATTCACGCTAATTTTAAATCAGAAAAAATATTGACCGAAAAGTTTATTAAAGATGTACATAAGAAAATGTATAGTGATGTTTGGAAATGGGCAGGCGAATTTAGGAAAACGAACAAAAATATTGGAATAAATTGGACTCAAATAAGAGTAGAACTAAAAAACCTTTTAGATGATACCAGGTTTTGGATAGAGCACAAAACATATCAACCAGAAGAAATCGCCATACGATTCAAACATAGGATTGTCGCAATTCATTGTTTTTCAAATGGAAATGGAAGACATTCAAGAATGATGGCGGATATAATCATAGAATCAATTTTTAGGAAGGAAATTTTTACATGGCATACCTCAAATATGGTAAAAGCCGATGAAACAAGAAAGCTTTATATTAAAGCATTAAGAGAAGCAGACAAAGGAAATATAAAACCGTTACTTGAATTTGCACAGAATTAAATTTAAGGATAAAAAAAATAAGTAACAAACGACCATTGATTTTGAAACCAAAACGCCTAGTTTAACCGCTAGGCGTTTTTAGTTGTTATTATACTACAAACAACCACTTCAAAAAATAAGATAAAGTTATTATAGAGCGCCCTTTTTTGTTTTTGAGAAGGAAACAGCAAAGGAACTAAACATATGATTGACCTATCGAACAACAGAAATTTGAAAATTTACATCGATCAAATAACACGAAATAGTATTTAAAATTATTTTAAATACTATTTAACCATAAATTTAATTGGCTTTTTTACTAAATTAGCAATTGAAAAAATTTCAAATTTCAAAAAAGAATAAAACATTTTTGATTTACTTTTATTCCATTAATTAGAATGCAATAAAAGAACTAGGTATTAAGATATGTCAATTGAGCATTATGCCAAAACAACAATCAGAAAGTTTATAATTTTGATTAACAATAAAAAATAAAATGATGAAGTTTAAAGCAGTTATTTTTGATTTAGATGGAACACTAGTAAATTCACTTCAAGACATTGCAGATTCAATGAATATTGTTCTTCAAGGCTACAATTACCCAACTCATAGTTATGAAGAGTATAAAAATTTTATTGGTAGTGGAATTAGAAGTCTTGTAGGTAAATCCCTACCATTAGCACATAATAATGAAAAACAAATTGATAGTTGTTTCAATTTGATGATGGAAGTATATCGTGATAATTGTACTTGTAAAACAAAGCCATATGATGGAATTACAGAGTTACTGGACAATTTAAAATCACGAAATATTAAACTAAGTGTGTTATCAAATAAATCGGATGAGTTTACTAAGAAAATTACAGATGCTTTATTGCCTAACTATTTTGATCCTGTAATTGGTTTGAGCGTTGAATCACTTAAAAAGCCAAATCCATTTGGAGTAGTGGAAATAAGTAAAAAATTAGGAATAGAAGTCGAAGAAATAATTTACATAGGAGATTCAGGTATTGATATGCAAACTGCTAATAATGCAAATATGTTTGCAGTGGGTGTATTATGGGGGTTTAGACCAAAAGAAGAATTGATTTCAAATGGAGCAAAATATTTATTAAGCAATCCTTCAGATTTACTTCAGATTATATAACTTAAGATACAAAAACTTGTTGGTAAAAATTAAACTAAACTATTCTTTATAATATAGACTCCCATTTTTTATTGTCAATTTACCAAGCCATTTTTGAGTGTATAATTCCTCTAAAAACAGCGCACTTTTTTGTCTGTCCATTCCAGATAATTCTGAAAATTCTCTTATGGATAAGGTCTTGAATTTAGTAAATAAATATTCTTTTGAAGTATCATAATTTCTTTTCACCGCTTTTGGGTACAAAGCCTTCGTTTTTTCTTCAAAATCGTGGTATGGTCTAGCTCCGTATAAAAACTCTGAATCTTCGTTTTTAGTTACAAAAAAGAAAGAAGGAAAACCTCTAACCCTCATTTTTTTAGCCATTAACAAATCTTCTTTAAATAAATCGGAAGCCTTTCCTTTATAATCATTTGATAACTGAATAAGATCCAAACCAATGCCTTCTGCAGCTTCTGAAATATGTTCCCATTTGGTCATATTTCTTTTTTGTAAAAACATCAACTCTCTCATTTGTCTTAAAAAAAGGACTGCTTTCTCTTCGCTTTGCATTTGTGCTGCTTTTATAGCTATCGATGGCGGGTAAGATGATGACATAGGGTCTTCCAACCATAAATCACCATCAATAGGCATATCATAATGTAAGCTAACTTCATCCCAATGGGCTGCAACATCCGATGGTTTGCTAATTCCGCCATTATTATAGTTCCAGTCGGGCAATAAACCTCCCATTTTATACTCAATATCTATAAGGTGTCCATATTCCAGTTTTAGCTTACGGAGTTGTGGCTCTACACCCCAACAAGATGAACAAATAGGATCTGTGTAATAAACAATTTTAATTGGTTTAGTGTCGGTTGAAATTTTTTCTTCAGATAAACCATCAAAATTTGTAGTTATTTCACACATTCCAGTTTCTGTATCACATAATAATGGTGGGTTTTCTTTTTTCTTTTTCACTTCTAAATTCAATTATAATTATACAAAGGCTTATTGTTTTTTCCGAATTATTTTAAAGGACCATTATTAATGGCTGTTAAGCCTTCATTTGCTTCGTATACCTGATCTTTAATATTGGTATATCCCATTTTTGTCAATCGTTCTGAGTGCATTGCTAAATATTTTTCAGCATTTTCCCTTGTATCAAACATATAAACACCGCCTGCTATTTTATGGGCTTGGTTTTCTGTCCAAATTTTCCAAATTAAGCCAGGTTCATTATTAATACTTTGAGCCAATTCACTTAATACATTTTTTAATTCTTCCCCAAATGGTCCTTTGTGAGGAAAATCTACACACATAATTACTGCCATAATTTCTAAATTTTAAATTGAACGTTATTATTATTTTTTATTTTGCTCATACAAAGATACTTTTATAACCCGTTGGGTGTAATTCGTTAATTTAGTATAAAAATAGTTGGTTTATGCAAAATATTAGTAATTAATTACGAAATGTCAGTCTGAGCTTGTCGAAGACCAACTAAAAATGCACTTCGACAAGCTCAGTGTGACAAAAAGATAGAATAATTCTGTACAAAAAATAATTACACCCAACAGGTTTTTATAATAATATCTTTACACTATTCATTTCTTGAAAGAAACTAGTTTCTTTTAGGAAACTAATAATTATTACATCTCATATTTATGATTAAAAAAATAGAATTATCTCCGCAATGTACCGGACAATTAAGAGCCATAAGTGATACTATGGAATTATTGGCAGGAAAATGGAAGATTCAAATTATAGGGACTTTACTACTTAACGGTACGATGCGTTTTATGGAATTAAAACGTTCTTTAAATGGTATTGCTCCTAAAAAATTATCTAAAGATTTGCAGGAGTTGGAGGCTCATAAATTACTAACTAGAACTGTAATGAACTCAAAACCTATTGGAGTAGAATATGAACTTACTCCACACGGAAAAACGTTAGAAAACCTAATTAATGAAGTAATGGATTGGGGATTTAATCATAGAAAACATATTGTAAAATAAAACGTTTGCTAACAAGCGGAATCTATAATGAAACTTTAAAACTATCTAAGCAACCTGAAATTGAACAATAAGATGCATTGCTAAAAACTGAAAGATAAGGTTTTAGGTGTCTATTTTTTAAAAACTACCCGATAATGTATTGGGTAAATTCAGAAAAGAGCTAGATTGAAATAAGCGATGTTTTTGATACTCGTTAAAATTCACCAAAGATTAAAAAGAACGAAACCTTTAGGGTTTATGATTCCTTCATTTTTTGTAGGTATAACTTTAGGAGTAATCAACCATTAGACATTTCTAACTATGTAAATTTAAAAATGGAAAACAGATTTTAAGGAGAGTTTAGTGACATTGAATAATTACCTTTGTAGAGAGGCGGAATAATACATACAGGTTTCATAACTTTGTATTTCATAAAAAAAATGGTGTACGCTGGTGGAAATCGCTCCACAATCCCGTACAACACCATTCTATGAATAAATTGGTAGTAAGTATAAAATAAAACAGATGCGAAAAAATAAATTTACCTATAAAATATCATTCATTTTAGTGACACTATTATTACTTTCTTGTAAGGTGAATAAAGAAAAAGAAACAACGCAGCAAGTGCATTCAATACCAAAATTTGAATTAATTGCA
Source organism: Lutibacter sp. (assembly GCA_018054895.1). Lineage (GTDB taxonomy): Bacteria > Bacteroidota > Bacteroidia > Flavobacteriales > Flavobacteriaceae > Lutibacter. Next base: position 5,122 of record JAGPIQ010000132.1, read on the forward strand.
GAAACGTCTAACTTAGTTCATTGTGAATCGATTGCTTTTGACCCCATACGGAATGTGCTGTATGTTTCCGTTCAATCTGAACAAATGCCAAATGACGGTTCAATAGCCAAAATATCATTGGAGGGAGAAATTATTAAAGCTGATTTTATAACGGGATTAAATAACCCAAAAGGAGTAGCCGTTAGCGGAAATAAACTCTATGTGGCGGACATTACGGAACTGGTTGAAATTGATTTGAATACAGAAAAAATAATAAAAAAACATCAAGAAAAGTCTGCCGAATTCTTAAACGACGTGGCAATTGCTGAAAGCGGTGAGGTGTATGTATCTGATATGTTTACTTCTTCAATTTTTAAACTTAACAATCAAGGAGTATTTAAAAATTGGTTTTCTTCTCCAGAATTAGAAAATCCAAACGGTCTTTTAGTTCTTAAAAATAACATGTTTATTGCTGCTTGGGGAAGTTTTACGGATAAAACACCAGCAAATGCTCCGCAAGGTCGATTTTTACAATTAGATATCGCCACCAAACAAATAACTAAAATAACCACCAACCCAATTGGAAATTTAGATGGAGTTCAAGAATACGATAAAGACCATTTTTTACTTTCTGATTGGAAAAAAGGAACTGTTTTAAATGTTTCTAAAAGTGGTGTGTCTAAATTATTTTTAACAACTGAACAAAGTGTTGGGGACATTCTTTATCTGCCTAAAAAGCAACTATTAGCACTGCCACTAAAAAATGGTAATAAAATTTTAATCTATAAAGTAGCGAATTAAAAGACCCTCTTAAGCTGTATGTATGGACTTCCTTTATGCATAAACAGGCTGTAAGTGGGTGGGTGTTTTACGAGTGTTTTAACCATTGTTATTTCATGCTTTTTTGTTGATAAACCCCACGTATATTGTTCATAAGTTTTATTTTTACATTCAAATTTCAACGTTTAAAACGACTGATTTTTAAGCTAAAAAGCAATTTTTTAGCAAAAGTAGCTGCTGTTTTTAACTTGTTATAGCAAATTTTCAACTTGCTAAGCAGTTTTGTTCACTTGCTAAGCAGTTTGCGCAAACTGCTTAGCAGTTTTATAAACTCAATAGGTTCATTTTTACAACTCAATAGGTGGAGTTTTAGCGAAATTTAGCCCAAAAGAAAACCCCGACAGCAGGAACAGTCGAGGTTTCAAAAAACAATGTAAATAAAAACGTGGTTCTAGCCTTTCGTTATGGTAAATTCAACATTACTTAACATATTTCGCATGCGCTTTGCAGGGCGAAAATTTAAATGTGCACTTTTTACAGTGTCTGCACTCACTTCTTCTAAAAGGTCTTTACCTTCAGAACGTACCCCAATTTGAAAACTGCCTAACTTATCCAACGTAACAATGTTCCCTTGGCTCAGCTCATCCATAATGTTATGCTGCAATGCTAAAAGCACCGCGTAACAATCCGATTCGCGAACCGTACATTGGTTAGACGTTAAATAGGCCAATCTTTCTAAATCGACTTTTTTACTCGCAATAGCATGCGCGTAAAACTTTTTGGGAGCTGCCGCATCTTGCGGATTTGCTCTTTCAATGGCTTTTATATTTACCATAAACTAAAATAATTTAATACTGTCTCTTAGTTAAAACAGTAATGTAAATGTAAGGTTTGTTTTTATTGAAAAATGAAGAAGTTTCGCACAGTTTTGGAAACTTTTTAACAGTTTGGTATGAATATGTTAATTAATCAATTAAAAATTAATAATTAAAAATTAGGAATTACGAATTAACAATTTCTTTTTTGTCATGTCGAGCGATAGAGAGACATCTCATGCCCTCAACCAACCAGATGAGATCCTTCTTTCCGTAAAAACTTCAATCAGGATGACACAATGGTTCGTGTTATGGGAACGGTGGCTGAGCGGAGTCGAAGTCAAAAGTCAAAAGTCAAAAGTCAAAAGTCAAAAGTCAAAAGTCAAAAGTCAAAAGTCAAAAGTCAAAAGCCAATTTTCAATTTTCAATTATCAATTGTAAACAGTATATTTACCTTTTAAAAATTAGCTATACACAAGTACATCATTACATGGCAAAAGCAGACATCGACTTTGAAAAAGAATTATGGGATGCCGCGAA